>NZ_VSZO01000067.1 GCF_008312935.1 Roseiconus lacunae
CGACGTTGCAGCCGCGGCTCCATCCGCGGAAGATTAATTCCATCCAGTGCAGTCTACGAAAAGCTAAAACTTGTGTAGATACCAATGCCCAGTGAGAGAGTCGGGCTTTCAGGCCCGGAGAGGGCACCCTCCCCGGCCGTTTGCTCGTCCGACCTTCCCGCGAGCGGGAAGGTGTTATCCAGATGCATAAACCCAAAGACTCATGTTTACCTGCTTACCAGACGATCTTTTCGGCATCGAAGATCGGACCTTCGACGCAGGTTCGTTTGTAATCCCACTCGCCGTCGTCTTGCTTGACTTTGGCGACGCAGGAAAAGCAGATCCCGATGCCGCACGCCATCGGGGTTTCCATCGAAACCTGGCAGTGGACATCGCGTCCTTCGAGGCGTAGCGCCGCGCAGACTTCCGCGACCTTCTCCATCATGATTTCAGGGCCGCAGGTCACAACGCGGACCCGCTCGCGGGCATCGGTTTCTTTCAAGCGTTCGGCGAGCACGTCGGGAACGAGTGCTCGCGTTCCGGCTGATCCGTCGTCGGTGCAGAGGTGGACGTCAAAGCCAGCCGATCGGAATTGATCGACTCCGGCGTGCAGCGATTGCCGCCGAGCACCGTAGATCACTTCGGCATGCTTGGCCCAACCGCTCTCCCGGTCGAAGCTCTGTTGGCCGAGCGCCTCGCGACCGAGAAGCAGCATTGGGGTTTGCCCGATGCCGCCGACCGCCATGATCAACCGGTCGCAGTTCTGGTTGGAAAAACCATTGCCCAGTGGCCCCCAAAGTGAAACACGCGTACCGACGGGGCTTTCGGCACAGGCCGTCGTGAAGCTGCCTTTCTTAAGGTAGATCAGATCGATGTAGGTCGGCGTGCCTTCCGAGTCCGCGATCACATCCCAGATCGCGAACGCTCGGCCGATCAGCGGTGCGTTGACATCGGCAAGGCGGATCATCATGAATTGGCCCGGCACGCAGCGTTGAGCGATCGACGGGCAGGCGACTCGCAAGCGATAGGTCGATTCCGCAATCGCTTCGTTCTCGACCAGTTCTGTTTGGTGTTGAACCAGTTGATTGGCGTAATAGTCGGCGTGCAGTGATGACATCGAAGCGGCTTGCCAAGGGCTAAAGGGAGCGGTCACGATCGGAATCTGCGCCGCAATCGACCGCACGCATCAAGGATGCCGGTCAACAAAAACGGGCGTGATTCCACACTACGGTAACGAAAAAGGGTTAAAACAGTGAAGCCCCAACCTGGGGAAGGTCGCGTCGGATGTGATTGTCGTCGCTTGAACGAGAGTAAGCTTCTACGACCTCGGTTTCGGTTTCCCGGCGTGTTCTCCCCTGCCCCGCCCTTCCCTCCCCTGCCCGATTCTCTAATCGAAAGAGTTGACTGTGATGAGAACGAGATGCCAAGTGTTCGCATTGGTGCTCTGCTGGCTCGTCGGTGCCGATACCGTGAGCGCTCAAGAAACCTCACCTGATTCGAAGACGCCGCCGCTGAAAACGCTGAACGATCATTTCCCCTTTGACGTTCCGGAAACGGTCGAATTGTGGCAGCAGCGTCGCGAGGATTTACGACGCCGCGTCTTGGTCGCCAACGGTCTTTGGCCGATGCCCGAGAAGACACCGTTGAAGCCTGTGATCCACGGCCGGATCGAACGTGATGGCTTTGTCGTCGATCGAGTCTACTTTCAGTCGCTTCCCGGGCACTATGTTTCCGGCATGCTCTTTCGCCCCGCCGAAGGCAACACGTTGGGAGTCATCGATGGAAAGCGTCCGGCGGTTCTTTCACCGCACGGCCACGGCGGTCGAACGATGAAGCTTAGTGATGACGCGTTAAAGAAACAGTTGGAAACCGGTGGTGAGATCTTCGAACAATCGGGGCGTTATCCTAAGTTGGCTCGCTGTGCTCATCTGGCGCGAATGGGTTGCGTCACGTTCATTTTCGACATGCTCGGTTATGCCGATTCACAACAGATCACTTATCAAACGGCGCATCGTCATGCCGACGCGCGACCCGAGGAATCGAATCGTGAGCAACCGATCTTCTTTAGCATCGACGCGGACTTGAACTTGCAGTCGATCATGGGGCTGCAGACGTGGAATGCCATCCGTTCGCTCGATTTTCTCGCTTCGCTTCCCGAAGTTGATGAGGAACGCTTGGGAGTGACCGGTGGCAGCGGCGGTGGGACTCAGACGATTCTCCTTTCGGCAATCGACCCACGTGTGAAGGTCGCATTTCCCAATGGGATGGTCAGTACGTCGATGCAAGGCGGGTGCTACTGCGAAAATTGTAACTACCTCCGGATCGGAACCGGGAACGTCGAACTTGCCGCCTTGTTCGCCCCCAAACCTCAAGGGATGACGGCGGCGGATGATTGGACCAAGGCGATGCTTGACGATGGCTTTCCGGAACTTAAACAGCTCTACACGATGTTGGGCAAGCCCGATCATGTGATCTGTGGTGACTTGTTAAAGTTCCCGCACAATTACAATCACGTCACCCGTGCGATCATGTATCCGTTTATGGCGAAGCATCTTGGGCTGCCAAGCAACGTTCCGCTGGAAGAACAGGACTATCAACCGTTCAGCGAAACGGAGATGGCGGTTTACAACGATCAGCATCCGGCCCCCGATGAAACCGGTGTCGACCATGAACGAAAGGTCTTGGCATGGTGGACGAACGAAAATCAGCGCGCGCTCGCTGATGCGGTTCCCGAATCGAGTACCGGCGAAAACGCCGACCAGTGGAAGCGATATCAAGATGTCATCGGTGGGGCTTGGCGAGTCATCTTTGATCGCGATTTGCCGGCGGGGAGTGAGGTCAATGTCGAACAGCTTTCCGAACGCGTCGAGCAAGGCGTACGTCGCCAACACATACGCGTCAGCCATCCCGAATGGAAGACGTCGGTTGAGGCGATTGTGTTTCGTGTCGCCGACGCTGATGCGAAGCCTCAATCGTTGGTCGTTAATCCGAGTCACGATGGCATGCAGGAAAAGTGGCTACTCGGCGACACGTTGACGGCCTTCAAAGAAAACTATCCGCGGTCTGCGTTGGTGATTCCTTTCTTGCAAGCTCCCGAGCGTGAAGGCGGCAACATGGTTCAGCCGTTGATCGATGACAAACGAAGCTACTCTGGATTTACCTTCGGCTACAACCGGCCGTTGGTTGTCAAGCGTTGTGATCAGTTGCTTTGTGTGTTGGCGATGGCACAAGGCGAAGTCGCCGCACCGCTGCGATTGGTCGGCCAGTTTCCGGCGTCGATCGCGGCCGGTGTAATCGCCGGCGACGCGGTTGACGAGCTGGTGCTGACCGATTCGGAGTACCGGTTTTCGACGGTCGAACGATACCAGGATGCGGACTTTGTGCCGGGGGCGGCGAAGTACTTCGACCTACCGGGCTTGATCGCTTTACGGGCACCGCATGGGCTGGCGTTTGAGGGGGGCGAGGTTCCCAATTTGGTCGAGCGAGTCTACGCCGCCGCGGGTGCAAGCGAACGGTTGACGCGGTCGGAATAGGGGTCCCGAAGGCGAAGAGAACGAGTTTGCTGGGCATTCGCCGGGATAAAAATCGGCAATTGGTTGACGAATTTGGACCGATATTGCCGGGAAACCGGCTGAAATACGGGGAATCGTGAACCAATTGGCCTTCGGGGCTGTCAGGCCTGCTCCGGTGCCCTTGCTGCTATCAGCGGCCAAAATTATCCTACCGGGCTCAAATTTTGGCTCTTTCCTTACCCCTTTACGGTGAAATCTGGTCTTATGTCCAGCCCCACACAGCGACACGTTCTGTCCGCGTTGGTCCAGAACGTTCCCGGTGTGCTTGCCCACATTTCTGGGATGCTTGCCTCGCGTGGATTTAACATCGACTCCTTGGCTGTCGGTGCAACCGAAGATGACGCTCTCTCGCGAATGACGTTTGTCGTCGTCGGCGATGACCGCGTCCTTGAACAAGTCCGCAAGCAGCTGGAGAAGATCGTCACTGTCGTACGTGTGATCGATGTCAGTAGCCGAGACTACGTCGAACGCGATTTGTTGCTGGTGAAAGTTCAGGCGGCGGCCGGACCGAAGCGTGCCGAGATCCGCGAATTGGTCGATATCTTCCGCGGCAAAATCGTTGATGTGGGGCCAGACGAGCTGATGATCGAAATCAGCGGTCGCGAAAACAAAGTTCAAGCGTTCGTCGAGCGTATTCGCCCCTACGGAATCACCGAATTGGTCCGTACTGGCCGCGTCGCGATGGTGCGTAGTGATTCCGAAGTCGCACTTTCTGAATCGACCAAGGCGACCGCCTAGTTCGGGCGATCGATCTGTCACCAAATACCAACACCTTCCTTTCCAATCCCGTTCACCCCGTTTTTTCATCCATGGCTGCAAAAGTTTATTACGACAACGATGCTGATCTGTCTCACCTAAAAGGCAAGACGGTTGCCATCTTGGGCTACGGTTCCCAGGGACATGCCCAAGCTCAAAACCTTCGTGACAGCGGCGTCAACGTCATCATCGGGCAGCGTCCCGGTTCGGCCAACTACGATTTGGCCGTCTCGCACGGCTTCAAGCCCTTGTCCATCGCGGACGCGACCAAGCAAGCCGACGTGATCAACATCCTGCTTCCCGATGAAGTCCAAGCGGATGTTTACAAGAACGACATTCAGCCGAACCTCGAGAACGGAAACGTTCTGATGTGTTCGCACGGGTTCAACATCCACTTCCAACAAATCGTTCCGCCGTCGGGAATCGATACCTTGTTGGTTGCCCCCAAGGGCCCCGGACACTTGGTCCGTAGCGAATATGAAAAGGGCGGTGGCGTTCCTTCGTTGATCGCTCTCGGCGAAGGTGCGAGCGAAGAAACCAAGCAAATCGGCTTGGCCTATGCGAAGGGGATCGGTGGTACTCGTGGTGGTGTGATCGAGACGTCGTTCAAAGAGGAAACTGAAACCGACTTGTTCGGCGAACAGGTTGTTCTGTGTGGTGGCGTCAGCGAGCTGGTTAAAGCTGGCTTCGAAACGTTGGTCGAAGCCGGGTACCAGCCCGAAATGGCGTACTTCGAGTGTATGCACGAACTGAAGTTGATCGTCGATTTGCTTTACCAAGGCGGCCTAAGCTACATGCGTTACAGCATTAGCAATACCGCCGAGTACGGTGATTACGTCACCGGGCCGCGTATCATCACCGACGAAACCAAGCAAGAAATGAAACGTGTGCTTGAAGAGATTCAAAACGGCACGTTCGCTCGTAACTGGATCTTGGAAAACCGTGGTGGCGCCGCGTTCTTCAAGGCAACCCGTCGTCGCGAACGCGACCACGGTGTCGAGCAAGTCGGTCGCGGCTTGCGAAAGATGATGTCCTGGATCGAAGAAAAAGAAGTCTAGGATTCGTCGCGTGACAGCTTTCACGTCGCTGCGACTGTGGCGACCCGAAACGAGCGACGTGGGCTCCTGCCGAAGCGAACCGTAAGGTGAAAGCGCTTGCGTTGGGGGTGTGTCGCGTCGGCCCCGTGTCGCGAAGCTTGGCAATCGACGTTGCCCGCGGCTTAAGTCATTTCACTCTCCCACTGGGAGAGTCGGGCCTTCAGGCCCGGAGAGGACGCCCTCTCCGGCCGTTTGCTCGGCCGACCTTCCCGCAAGCGAGAGGGTATTATCCAGAGGCTTCAACCCAATGACTCGTGGCCAACTGCTTAGCGCCGTCGGCCTAGTGGTCGGCGCACATCGGTTTGCGGACAATCGTTTCTGGTACGTTGTCATTTTTAATGTTTCGCAACGCGTTAGAATGAGACTCCGCAGGCAATCTTTCGTTTTCGTCAGTCATGACGTCGTCTTCGCAACGTGACTGATGGAACATCATTTGATCATAACGCCAAACGCCTGGGCGTTTCGGCAAAACGTAGCAAAGGAAGCACCATGTCAACTACCAGTGTCGCTCGGCAGCATTTACCCTCCGTTGCTGAAATCACCAAAACGCAGGTCGACACCGTCGAGGCATGGCATCAGGGGCCAATCGAGAATCAATACGATGGCTTTCTGGAACTCGTCTGCCGCCAACACGAGTTCAACTATCGTCTTTGGCACGAAGAAGACATCGCTCGTAGTCCGACGGCGGATGATGCGAAAATTGCAGAAGTCAAACGCGCGATCGACAAGCTCAACCAAGCCCGCAACGACATGATCGAAAAGCTCGATGATGCGATCACCGCGCTTTTGGAGCGTCTGCATATCCGGCCTGCGGATGACGCCCCGGTGAATACCGAAACGGCCGGCAGTGCGATCGATCGCCTTTCGATCATGTCATTGCGTCTTTATCATTACCGTGAACAACTCGATCGTGCCGACGCCGATGCCGATCATCGTAATAAGGTCGCGGCCCGAATTGACCTCTGCCAACAGCAGCACGCAGACCTGTCGAAGTCACTGCAAGAGTTGCTTGACGACATTTTCGACGCAAAAAAACGTCACAAGACCTATCGTCAAATGAAAATGTACAACGACCCTTCGTTGAACCCAGAGATTTACAACGCTTAGAACGCGTCAGAAAATCGGTTCAGGCTACCGATGCGTAGACACGGTTTAAGCCGACAGCGGTTGTGCATCCGTTTCCGTTCTTGCTTTTCGGTAGCGGAACCCACCTAACGAACGCAGTTTCGAACTCTTGGTGCTCGGTCCACTGCTTTGCCGGAGAAAGACAATGCCCCGTCCTGCCGCTCGTGTTCGATACGACAATACTGACCGCGTCGTCATTGTCACCGGGGGCAGCAGCGGGATCGGGCAAGCGATCGCCGAAGCTTTTGTCGAATCGTCGGCGCAGGTCATTTGTGCGGACGTCAATCCACCGCCGGAGGTTCTTGCAGATCGTGTGACCTACGTCAGGTGCGATACCTCAAGGGAAGAAGAGTGTCGCGACGCCATTGAATTGGCAGTGCAGCGGTTCGGCGGTGTGGATGTGTTGGTCAACAATGCGGCGATCCAACCGGTCGAATCGTACCGGCCGATTGACGAGCTTCCGATGGACGTTTGGCATCGGATGGTGGCGGTCAACCTGACCGGTTATACGTTGATGGCGAAGTACGCGATCGCTCAAATGCGACGGCAAGGAAGTGGTGTCATCGTCAACTTATCGAGCGGGCAAGCTCATCGAACGGCTCGCGAGGTTGGCGTCTATGGCCCGATTAAATCGGCGAACATCATGCAGGCCAGGCAATGGGCGATTGAGTACGCACGTGAAGGCATTCGTGTGGTGTCTGTTTCGCCAGGGGCGATCGACACTCCATTGGTAAGGGCATCCTTAGAGGCTCAAGGAGGCGCGGGGCCGCTCGCCAATCGGCATCCGATCGGGCGAATTGGTAAGCCCGAAGAAGTGTCCGCGGCGGTCCTCTGGCTTAGCAGCGACGATGCTTCGTTCATCACCGGGACCGATCTCGAAGTCGATGGTGGATTGGGGGCGTTCGGTGCCTTTGCCGATCCCTATCCAATGAGTTCATCAGAGGGTGACCGATCCGGTGCAAACTGAACGCCGTTTGCCTTTGAGGCGATTCCTTTTCCGTGATTACAGGCAGTGTTCTTCCAAGCCTCCGGGCAGTAACTCTCTCAGACGCGACCTGGCTCGTGCGAGTAAAGACTTGATCGCCGGCGGCGATGTGTCGAGTCTTCTGGCAACTTCGGAATACGACATGCCTTGGTAGTAAACCATTTCGATCGCTTCACGCTGACGCGGAATCAGCCGCTCGATCGCACTTCGCAGGGTCGCATCCAGTTCGGCGCGATCGAGCCCTTCGGTGGGCTGACCGCCGGAATCATCGCGTGAATGATCGAGGCTCTCAAGGTTCGCGTCGATGCCGGATGATTCCACCGAGACTGCTTTCCGGCGGGCACGGTTGCGGCGGATATTGAGTGAGTAATTCTTGGTGATTAGCGACAGCCAGGTACAGAATTTTGCGGTGGGAACGTAGTTGTCTCGCGATTGAAACACTCGCAGGAACACTTCTTGGCTGACGTCTTCGTCCGGTTCTTGCGACCCGAAGACATTTCGCACCACGGCGGTAACCAGGGGGGAGTACAAATCCATTAAACCGTCGAGGGCGTCAAGTTCGCCTTGTTGCAACTGAAGCATCAGTTGGACGCCTTGATCGTCAAGGTAATGGTCGAATGAAGTGGCGGGGGCGATCATTTGGAACGTTGGGAGAGAAGGCAGGCTGTCAGGGCGATAGGCATGCGACGAACCTAGTCGGAAACGGTGAATCGGATTCGCTAGGATCGGCCAAAGGCATAAAGCCCAGCGAAAGATAAGAAGCACCCGTTCTCAAATAGGTCGTTAAGCGAAAAATGTTTGCCCTAAATCAATCAACGCAGCGGTAGCGGAGATTCAACAGCATTTCCGAAAATTCTTTTCCCCCAGAGAAAGCTTTCACCGATTCCCCCAGAATTCAGTTTTTCTCGTTTAATTTCGACCTGTTTTCCGTTCTGTGCTATAGCTGGAAATCGCCAGATCAGACGGACGCTAGCGATTGAACATTGGGGGCAGTTTTCGTAATTGCGAATCTGTGTTCTCAATGGTTGGTTTGTTGCGAAACGTTGTTCGCGTTTGCGTCGGTTTGTGCGGTTCCACCCGCGAAACTTCTTTAGACTAAAAGACTGCAACGCACAGCTTGTCATGATCGGAATCAGGACAGGCTAGCGTGGCTTTTTTTCTAATGATGTCTCGCGTGATTGATTGAAATGATGGTTGATGATTCTGAACAACACGATATCCGTTCCCGGCTGCAAACCGGTGGGCAAGATGTGTTTGCAGAATTGTTTTCGTCGCACCGTGGACGTTTGAAAAAGCTGTTGTTGCATCACGTGGACGCACGCCTTCGTACCCGCACCGATCTATCCGATATCCTTCAAGAAGCGTACATGGATGCGTTTCGCAGGATCGAGCATTTCTTGCGAAAGCCCGATTTGTCGTTTTACGTTTGGTTGCGGCAGATCACGTTACAGCGGTTGATCGACAATCATCGGGCACACTTGCTGGCCGAAAAACGCAGTCTGAAGACCGAGGTTTCGTTATCGCAGTCGGCTTACAGTTCGCAAACTTCGCGTGCCTGGGCCCTGCAGTTGATCGAGGCCCAGTTGTCGCCGAGCCAAGTGGTGATGCACGACGAAATGGTTGGGCGAGTTGAGCGTGCTTTGGAATCGATGGACGATACCGATCGCGAAGTATTGATGCTGCGGCACTTCGAAGAATTAAAAAACAACGAAGTCGCCGAGGTCTTGAGTCTTAGCCCTGCCGCGGCAAGCAACCGCTACGTTCGCGCCTTAAAGCGACTTCGCGATGTCGTTTTATCTCGTTCCGAAACGCAGTGACTGGACCGAAGACGTGGTGAAATCTACCGAGCAACGTGAGCCCGTCGAAGTCCTGTGTGAACAGTTTCTCGATCAATGGCGATCGGGTTCCGGGATGACGATCGAAGAGTTCGCTTCGAAGCACGAAGATGCGAAGGATGACATCCTGACGCTGTTTCCCATGATGTTGGCGATGGAAAGCGTCAAAGAAAATCGTGTGCATGAATCGACTCATCGGCCCGTCCAACTCAAGGTCGATCGACTTGAACAAATCGGTGACTATCGCATCATCCGTGAAATCGGACGCGGCGGGATGGCGATCGTTTTCGAAGCGGAACAACAATCGCTTCATCGCCGCGTCGCACTGAAGGTCTTTCCGGCACAAGCGTTCGAAGATACCGATCACTTAGTGCGCTTCGAACGCGAAGCCAAGATGGTCGCAGGGCTGTACCATCACAATATTGTGCCTGTCTACGGAACCGGGGTTCAGGACGGGTTGCATTACTTCGTGATGCAACTGATCGAAGGCCAGACGCTTGATCAATTTACTTTGGGAATCAAGCGGAAGAAAAACGAATCCGATTTCGCCCCCACCACCGAAGTGCTTTCCGAGTACATCGATCCAGTGTCGATGCAGCGCGGGCGATCGTATTGGCATCGCGTCGCTGAAATTGGTCAGCAGGTCGCCGAGGCGCTCGACTATGCTCATCAACGCGGGATCCTGCATCGAGACATTAAGCCATCGAATCTGATGCTTGACTCGGATTGGCGTGTCTGGGTGACCGACTTCGGGTTGGCATCGGAAGTCGCCCATGACCCCATCAGTCGTACCGGTGATATCGTTGGTACCCTGCCCTACATGGCACCCGAGCGTTTGACCGGCATCGCCGACGTTCGATCCGATCTGTATAGCTTAGGATTGACGCTGTATGAGCTATTGACGCTGGAGACCGCCATCGGTGGTTTTAGCCGAAGCGAAATTCGGCGTCGGGTCTTGGACGGCAACGTGTTACCTCCACGCTCGATTTGCAAGGACATTCCCGCCGATCTGGAAACGATCATTTTAAAGGCGGTCGCCCGAGAACCGCACGCCCGCTATCCGACCGCGCGGGCGTTGGCCGACGACTTAGATAACTTTCGCAAGGATCGTCCGATTCGCGCACGTCGGGTGGGGCCGGTCGGCAGGCTACGTCGGTGGAGTCGCCGTAATCCGTCCGTCGCGATGATGAGTTTCGCACTGCTGTTCTGTATCCTGGTGTCGATGACAATGGTCACCGTCCAATGGCGGCGGGCGGTCAACGAAGGCACGCGGGCCGAAGCCAACCTGCGATTGGCACTGTATTCGATGGATCGGCTATTGGAGCGTTTCGAAGCCGATTGGATGGAGCATCCCAGTATGCTCGATTCGGATCAAGAAACCGGGCCCGCCGAAATGCGTTTTGTTGTTAGCGATCGAAGTGCCGCCGTGCTTCAGGAAGCGTTGTCATTTTATGAGCAGTTTGCCGAAAACAACGAAGGCGACCCGTATCTCAAACGTGATACCGCAAGGGCCTACAAACGCGTCGGTGGAATCTATGAGCGACTCGGTCATCTTGAAGACGCAGAGATTGCCTACCGCAACGAACTCAAAACGCTACAGCAGATGGAGGATGATCCGGACAACGAGAAATTGATGCGTTTAAGTGAGTCTTACAATCGCTTGGCGATGGTCTTGAATGCGGAGTACAAACACAAGGAATCACGTCAGCAGTTGTTCGGGGTGATCACGCTCTTGACCAGTCACGGCATCGAAACAAATTCATCGCCCAAACTGCGTTACCTTTTGGCGGTCAGCAACAACAATCTTGGAAAAGTGATGTGGTGGCTGCATTCGTTTCGGGATAGCAACAATCGTCATCGCACTGCGATCGGATTGCTGGAGCAACTCGTCGACGAGTACCCTTCCGAATCGATCTATCGGCATTCCTTAGCGAAGGCGTATCGGGATCATCGTTTCTCGTCGTTTCGGCATGACCGGTCCTCGTCCCGACAATTGGAAACCGCCGCGATTTGTTTGCTCGAGGAACTGGTCGCAGACTATCCCGACGTCCCGGACTATCGTTGCGAGTTAAGTGAGTTGTTGGAGACGTGCTCGAAGTTCGGGAGCGCTTCGCAAACAGAAAAGGAAGATCAAGCCAAACGTGCATTGGATTTATCGGAAGATCTAGTTGCGGAGTTTCCTGCGATCCCTCGCTATCAGGCATCGCTCGCTCGCGCGCTCTCGACTTGTGCTTCACATTTAGAAGAGACCTCGCTCGACAAGGCGATTCGACATCACCGCCGATCGGTTTCGATTTATTCGCGTTTGTGCAAACAGTTCCCCGGCGTGAACGATTACTTGACGTTCACCGCGCATGCAATGGGAGACTATGCCCAATGCCAGCTGGAATTTGGCGAGCTTGATGAGGCGAGTCTTTCACTTCAAGCCGCAACCTCGCGACAAGAAAAGTATCTCGAAAAACGCCCGAATTCCACTTTCGGCCGACGATGGCTCGAAGGGCATTACTGGCTGTTGGCTAAGGTCGAAGCCGATCGAGGACAAGCGGAGTCGGCAGAGCTATATCGTGCCAAGGCAAGTGAGATCAAGAAATCCTATCCAGATTTTAGGTCTCGAAGAAGTCGCGACCGCGACGACGAACAAGAAATTGACGACCAACGAAACGACAGCGATCTACAAAGTTGATTGCGGATTCGGATTCGCCAAATCAATCCCCGTTGCTTTCGATGGCTTGAGCGCTTTCGATGGTTTGAGCGGGGCTATTTCGCGACCACAGTGGGGTGATGCCACGTGGCCGCCATTTGGATCGACAGTAACGCAGCGAGTATCGCGTAGACCGGTTGGTTCCAAGGTCCAATCGCTTGGACGAGTAACACAAGCAGTGGACCGACGAGAGTCGCAGTCGTTAGCCATCCGCCCCATGCCCCGATCGAGGGTCGACCGGTGAAAGTGCGGCCGAGGCTTGCGACAAATGCGGGGAGCACAAGGAGGTAAGCTCCGGCGGGAACTAAGACCGCTGCCATCAAGGCGAGCAATGATGACATCATCCAGACGGAGTCGCAGAGCTCATGGCTGTTATCGCAAGGCATTAACTTAGGAATCATCCGCTCAAGAATTAGAATCGACGTCGCGACGGCAAGGCCGATCGTTAGCAAGCCCGCGAATAAATCGACCGGCGTATAACGGAGTTGATGATACGGCGTCAGCTTGAGAGTAACATTGGCGATAATTCCAAGAATGGCACAGGCAATGATCGGAAGCATGCCGGTTCCAACAAATCGAAACATCGCCTGGAACGGAATCTTGTAACCTTGTTTTAAGATTGGCAACCAAGTTAGTGCGAACGCAAAGATGGCGAGCGAAATCTGCGATGTCGCGTCTAGCGTGATAACTTTTAAACCGAATAGGTCGAAGAAGATTGCGTTTCTTGGAGTCAATGTCGTTTGCCGCCGCAACGCATCGATTTGCTCTTTCGTTAAACGATCGATGGCTTGGTGCACGGACGCGACGTGGTCACCCATGTGCTGCAGTGTTCGATCGCTGAGGTTTTCTGGAATGTCGTGAGGGGTGTGGTAGTGATGGGCGCCGCCGATGGTTGCAAAGTTAAATCCTGGCCAACCAAACTTTTGGCTGAACACATCGAAATCTGTCGCATTGGGAAGTGTTCGGTAGACCATCACGGCTAATGACGTGGTGATTTTGGGTTTGGCCAAGTCATCGATGATGGCGGTAACCCACGCAGCGTTGTTGTCATGCGTTTCAAACATCGGGATACCACCCGTCGTTCCGCGGGCATCAAAATTCAGGACAAATGCAGGGTCTTCGATTGGGAGAGCTTGGTGATCGTATAACGCGTGGGCTCCGAGTAAGCCGAACTCTTCTCCATCTGTGAAAAGGAAATGCGTCGTGCGTCTTGGAGGATTTTGTCCCAAGATGCCCGCGTATTCGACCAGTGCTACGACGGCGGAACTCGCGTCGCCTGCCCCGGGACCCCAAGGACAGGAGTCATGGTGCGTGACCAACAAGATCGGCCGCAGGTGGGGGATGGTTCCGGGAATTGTCACCAACAAATTTTTGAGGATCGTATTTTCCGGTAGAAGCCCGAGACGATCGTTGGGGTGCCAATCTTGATGTTCAAGATCAAACGGGATTTCGATTCGCCGTACGGTGGCTTCTGCTTGGAAGCGGACCGCCGACTTGAGTGTCACTTCGAGACGACGCAAGTAAGCATCGCCTTCGACGGTACCGGCAGAGTGTTGAAGGGCCGGTCGACCGAGCAGCAAATGAAGCGACTGACGCATGCGGGCCGCCGATGGCACATCGGGTGGCGCATCAATACCACGAGGTGATGGCCCGTGATAGATCCAGCCACCAATTGCGATCGCTAACGTAAAAACAGCGACAGAAATGAGTTGACGATAACCCCGCCGCATCGGATTGCCCACGTCGGTGACTCTACGATTGATCTACATGGGTTGCCAACGACGCCTTCGGGGAGGGTGAAGTGCCATCGTACGGCCCACCAACGTACCAACGCGTGTGACTCCGTGAAACCTGTACGGCGTTCCGATCTAGATTTTCGGATCAGCCGCCGGGGCAGTACCGAAAGCTTGAAGCCAATGTGTTCTTCGGAAGCAAGATCGGACGTAAAAGCAAGATGCTCGGCTGATCATCTTGTCGACCGGCGTTAGCCACCATTATTGCGGCACACCCGTGGCTGACACCCATCAAGAAACCCCCGCAGTGAAGAGTCACGGAACTGCGCGAAGGTCTTCAGCCGAAGCAATTAGGAACGTTTCGGAGAAGGTCAAGGTCGAGCCGTCTTGTGAGTCGGCGGCGTTAGCCACGGGCCCCAGCATGGGCATGGGGCGTGCAACTAGATTCGGTGGCTAACGCGTTCAGGTCAATGTGATCTGAAAAGTCTCGCGGCTCTTGCCTTCCGCTATGCGGCCGGCGTTGGCGGAGCCGCCTTGATTCGACCCGCTTGCGGAAGAGGCGAACCAGGAGGCAGTCCATTTTCTTTCGCTTCGAGAGCTTTCTGATAGAAGTCGGCGTCAGGTGTGACGAGGGTGTTCTTCGCATCGGAGCAACCGACGGCGACAACGATCGTTGAGAACAGAAACGCGAGTGAGATCAATTTTTTCATTTTGTATTTCAAAGTGTTAGAGAACGAGATGTGACAGAGCTTGCACCCAAGCGATGAATGATGCTTGATTCACGTTCGCAGCGTTTCTGCAAACGTTTACGGTTCATCCAAAGGATCTGAGGGCGATTAGAATTCAGATTCCAATACTTCTTTCTGAGCACGGGTTCCCAGTGCACCCCACAGGCCGTACGGGCTTGGCGATCCGGGAGCCAATGGGCCAGTCAACACATACTGATCGTTGTGATACCCAGGGCTGTTCGAGTACTGGTCACCCGCTTCGATTGAATCGGTGATGAAGCGAACGGCACCGTCGCCCATCACGACATGGCATCCACCGGGGTGTTGGCTACTCGGTGGCATGTTGCCGGGTTGAAGCTTGCTCCACCATCCGTTGCAGGTGGGGCTATTAGGCGGTGCTTGGGTCAGCATGCCGGTATCGACCGAGCCCATATGAGCCCAGGTGCAACCACGTCCCCAGTTCGCAGCAAACCAAGCACTGCCACCCATCAAGTTTGGTGGTTCGATTCCACCATCGGTGCCGTCCGACCAAAATCCGGGACGTTCGGGACTGACATAGGCGTCACAACCGCGGGGGTTGTCGTAGGCCGTTGGGATGTCATAGGCGGTTTGTCCACGGACGTCTCGGTCGAATAGCGAGGTGATGTGTTCGCCAAACGCGATGGTATTTGAAAGCCCATCGATCACGTCACGGAAACGCGTTTGCACACGGATTTTGAAAAAACCACGACCGGTCGCGTTACTTTGTCGCGCGAAGTTATCAGCTGGGACAAAACCATCGGTCATGTTGCCATAGAGGGCCAACCAGTTTGATGAGTCACCCAGTGATGCGGAGTAGTTACAACGTCCCATCGCTGGAAGTCCCTGGCCGGGATCGCTCGGGCAGCGGAGTGTCGGAATCTGCGTCATCCAAGGGCGATAGTGGTACCCGATCGCGGTTTCTTCCGGGGCGGGGCCCATTGCCGGCCAGGCGGGATTTCGCGGCGTGTTCGTGTCCGGAATTTGATACGTCGATTCGTTACTAATCTCGTCCCAGAGGGCTTGTTGCTCGATGTACGGAGTCATGCTGACAAAGCAACTGAGCATCATCAGCGAAGTTCGACTTGACGACCAAGTTTGCATTCCGGCTGTGGGGTCAGCCGCCCCCGTACCGTGTTTGGGGATGACGTTGAACGCAGAGTGGTAGTTGTGCATCGCGAGCCCGAGTTGCTTCATATTGTTGCTGCAACTCATTCTGCGAGCGGCCTCGCGTGCTGCCTGCACGGCGGGCAATAGCAGACCAACAAGGACCCCGATGATGGCTATCACGACCAGTAGTTCAACAAGCGTAAAACCACGTTTACGCGTTCCATAAATTTCTTTCTGGATAGGCATTACTTCGTTTCGAATGTGCTAGAAGAATCAAGAAGGGCGCGAGCAGACTGATTGCGATCAATCAGTCATCGCGTTCGACTGACCCGCTACGCAACACGCAGACCAATTCAGAAAACGCATCCTTTGATTTCAAAGCTTTGGATTAAGTATGAAGTCGCTATGGAAATTAGATTTCCATCGCAAACTTTAAGAGCGGGTTTGGATTCCGCTCAAAATCCAAGAGAATCTCCGATCAGGTTCAAGGATCAATCACGAGGCCCGTCGAGGGGGATATTGCCCCTTGCTTATGAGAGTTGCACCTCAAGGCGAAGCGAGGTCGGTTTTGCCTGTTATCTATGCAAGTTTTGCGTTCGCACAACACGATTCTCTCATTCGAAAACCTGTGTCCGGATGAGGGAAAGTCAAGAACGAGGGCACGTGTCAATGGTGAAGATTCTTCCGGCCTTCGGGGGCGAACGAAACCAAGGAGAAGGTGTCGGCTTTGCCGGTGGGATGAGCGACGGATGGGCGCCGACCTCATCGTCATAGCAGTTTGATTGACCGACTCAATCAACACCGAAGACAGCGGCATCAGTGGTGGGGGCATCGCCGGGAGGGCGGTGTTGATTCGTTAAAGAGGGCTCGAATTAAGCAGCGACCGAGAGAGGATCCGACTGTTGTTCAATCGCGATTTCGGCGAGAACGCGTTTTGCCGCATCAATGTCCGAGAGCTGTAGGGGGCCCATCCGACGCATGTCGCTTCGCACTTTCTTCGCCTTGCGTCGCGGCAGTAACCCGAGCACTTCTTCCGCCTTTTCATTCGGAAGTCCGCAGAGCACGAGGAATGCTTGGCGTGTCGTCACTTTCGCCAACGCTCGGCAAAGCTCGTCCGCCGACAACGATTGGAGAAACTGATCAATCTGGCGAATGATCTCTTCGCCGGAGACGCATGAACTGGGGGGGCGGATCGAGTCACCACGACGTATGGTGGGGGGATTGGCGGTCGTCTTTCGATTGTGGTGACTTGATTGGCCGGGGCGTGCCGGCCGATCATTTGGCGGTCGTCCGAAAAGTCCCGAGGCGGGCATCACCCCGACGGCTTGGGACTGATAAAAATCAGAAAAGCGAAACGAGCTGACTTCGTAAATCGGATCATCGGAGTTCGCTGCCTGAGCTTCTGAATTGGAACTCGCAGTTCCGTTCGACGCCGAAGAGGTATTCGATGGACCAGCTGAGGCGGCGATCGAACCGGCGCCGGCGGAGTCGGAGTTTCGTGGCGTCGTCGAGGTTGAGTCCTCATTTGCCGTCGCCGAAGTATCCGAAGGGAGGTAGTTTCCGGTTCGACGCTTCCTTGAGACACGTGCCCGACCGATTTGGATTTCGTCTTGGATTTCTGATTCAACGCTTTCTGCGTCATGCGTGCCGGCTTGCAATTCCTCACGCAGTAACTTCATCACGCGATATTGCTCAAGAGGGTCGACGTCGTCGAGCGTGTCCAGTTGAGCATGGATGGCTTGTTTGTCGTCTTGGCCGAGTTGCCCGACCAAGACGCGGTGAGTCCGTGCCGGTAGCGAACGCAGCAATATCGCAATTTGTCGCGTGGCGTGGGAGCGTTCGTGGGCGTCAATGTCGGGCATGGAGTTGCTCCATCAACTCGTTGTGTCAGATCGACTGTCTACCTAGGATCACACCACGGCAGCGGACGCGACGTGAACGTGAGGTCGTCTGGTTGAGATCAAGCGGCTTCGGCGACCCAGCGATGTACAATCTGGGCCGCTAACTCTGGGTTGGCTTCTATCAACTCGGTCAGGTCATCGCGAATGGAAGTCTCGTCAGATTGTTGAGGTGTCTTTCCGTTCGCGACCTTCGGTGAATCTCGATGGTAGTGACTCGGGTTGGCGAACGCCGGAGACGTCGGGTCGGTTTCTCGCATCCGTAGTCGCAGAGCTGCCGTCGAGCAAATAAGGGTGACCGCGAGCAGCGACAGCACCGAAACCGTTAGCGGGATGTTGTTCGCCGCAAATTCGCGAATGTCAGCTAGCGAGATGACTTTCGTCGTCCCGGTCGCGTACTGGCCTTCCGGAATCGCGTCAGGAAAACTGCAAAGATGGATTGACGCGTGCGTGGTTGGCGAAGCGAGCAGCGGGGGCAGGTTGTCTTTGACGTTCACCAACACCCGTTGACGAGCCTGGACAAGTTGGTGATCGGTCGGCCAGGGAACGAGGGCAGCGTGATGGTGTTGCGATCGATAGTCTCGCGCCCACTGTAAATGAAACTGAGACTCTGGGATCGCGATCGATACATGAGGCTGCGGAGCCCCTTCGCTGGATTTATTGGGAAGATGCATCACCGCGATACGAACGTCGCCGAATCCGGAAAGCATCTCTGCCAATTGATGTTCCAATTCGTATTCCACGTGCCGCTGGGCGCGTTTCTGTTCGTCGATCTTTCCGTTGTACGACTCCATCGCCGTCGTATCGGTTACCGTCACCTGTTCGACAGACATTCCCGCGTATGCTCCCGCAACGTATTGGCGGATCATGTCGATTCGGTTGGGCGACAGCGGTTTTTCGTTACTGGGAATGATCACCACACTTGCCGACTGGATCGTTTCTTGGTCAATCCCGCCAAGTCGTTGTTGGTCGTAATCGACGCTCGCCCAGGCGATGTCGGGAAAAGCACAGAGTTTGGTGCCAAGTTCGCGAGCTTTAAGTGATTGCAGCTTGCTTTGACGTTGTGACTCGGAAGCGAAGATCTCGAAGCCGGTAAACGATTCTTCGGGCGAGTCGGCGAGGTCGACCGGCAAGGCTCGGGATTGCTGAGCGATCGACAAGAATTGGTGACGCTGCTCCGGTCGAACCCAAAACCTTCCGTCGCGATGTTCATAGCCATCCAATCCGGCAGCGCTGAATTCCAAGTCAAGCTCGTCGATTTGGCTATGACTGAATCGGCGATCACCGAGTAACGGTTGAAGATCGTTGGATGATTGCCGAGTCGGCACCAACAGCATTCCAATCAGGATCAAGGTGACACAGGCACCCCAAATCGCGATCTTGGACATCGGAAGCTGAGCGAGTTGGAAACCGGACACGGATAGCTACAAGAATCGGAGTGCGTTCGGACGTGTCGACAGCAATCAGGCACGTCAACAGAAATGGAGTGCGAAGCCGCCTGACGGGACAGGGCCGGACCGGTTGATCAAGCCGCGCGACGGGCTTCGTTGGCTTGGGCCGGGAAGCAGATCGTCACCGCGATCCCGCCTTGGGGACAGTTCATCCACTTCAGTTCGGCGCCGACAGCCGCAGCGGCTATCGGAATCGAGCGTTCACGTTCGTCAGTTTCGATTCCACTGTCCGCGATTTCTAGTTCAATCCCACTAGCGGTCTTGCACGCAGTGATCATCAAGTCGCCACCATCGGGCATCGCATTGAGTGCTTGACGGCTGAGTGTGGTGATCAAGTCCGCGGCACGAGTGTTGTCGCATGGAACCGGAAGCTCGACATCAATATCGACTTCCAAGCAGACTGGGGCGGCGTGCTCGATCAACAACGGCGCCGTTACCGATTCGACGAGGACAAGTAGATTGCGACACTGGTTTGGCTGGATCCATCCGCTGGCCATGCTAGGCTCCGATATCACTTGGTGAGTGGTTTCAAGTGCTCACCGGGCGTTTTTCTAAAAAATCAAATCTTTGATTCAAGTTCACCCGATCTCCTAGCAACGGCATAGCGGTTGTCGCCTGCCGGCAGCAAGCCCGATCACGCTGTCACCATCGCTTTAAGGCAATTTTTCGTCGTTCACGCCAAGCAATTCGATCGAGCGATCGGCAATCTTCCCCGGCTTAACTCTGTTCCGCCCCCAAGCTCCGGCTTATGATGAAATCGATCGATCGTCATTTCACCGGTTCAAAACGATTCTCATTCATGAAACGTTCTCTGCTAATCTTCACTGCTATTGGCGTTTTGACAGCATCTTCTGTGGCTTCTCCCGAGCGTGCCGCAGCACAGGGGCTGATTCAGCGATTGCGCGACCGAATAAATGTTCAATTGCAAAATCAGACTCGTCCACCGGCGCCAGGAACGCAGGCGGATCCGACCGATCGGCAGAGGACGCCGGGCGCAGGACCGCAAAACGCGAATCCCAGTTCACTGCCGCTATCACCTCTGCGAGCCAATCCCTCGGCACGCTACCGGAACTCACCATCGGGAGCCGATCCGACCGACCGTTCTGGAGGGACGCCCGCGGCGGGACTGCCCGGTGATCCAGGCGAATACGGATCATCGGTATTGACTCCGCTGGAAACGCGACGTGACGATGCGGCGTCAATTGGGATCTCCGGTGCCGACGGGAATCTCGGTCGCTACGCAGGTGTCCAAGTCACTGATTTTTTGCCGCATTCGCTGGCCGATGAGGCCGGGCTGCGTCGAGGTGACTTCATTTTCATGATCAACGGCACTGCGACGCCGCGAATCGCGATTTTGGCGAACGAGATTCGTCGCTATCAACCCGGCGATCGCGTCACGTTGCGCGTCGCTCAATCCGGTGTCGTTAAGGATGTCCAAGTCCCTTTGGTGACGAAAACGCCTGTCGCTACCGCTTCGACGCCCAGTGAGACGTTGGTCCCACAAGCGGGAGAGTCGCTTAAGCCAGCAACCGAAGTCTTACCGCCGGCAAATAGGATCACATCGGGTATCCAACGAGCTTCGGCGACCAGCGAGCCCAGCTACCTGCCCTTAATCGGAGCGAATGTCGTTGCCTCGACCGGTCAGCGTGGCGTTGTGGTCAAATCCTTGACTACCGGCAATGCTGCCGGTGGTCTTGCGGTCGGCGACCGTATCATCAGCGTCAATGGCAAGATGGTCTCCCGGCCGATGGAGCTCGCCTCGCAGTTGTCGGCGACCCAGCCGAATAGCACTCCGTCGGGCAGCGAGCAGTCGGTGATCGAACTTGGGGTCATTCGAAAGGACGATCTTGTCCAATTAACGATCGATCCCAACGCACAAGCTGACGCGGCCGAGCAAGGGAAACCTGCGGCCTCTGGTTCGTTACTCGGCGGTTTTGGCGCGATGTTGGGGGCGTTCGGTGGGCAGCAGGCATCCGGCGAAAAGGAAGCCGAGGTTGACGAAGGAACTGATGCCGCATTGCCGCCTCCCAAGCAACCGGAGGTCGATGTATTGGCGTTGGAGATGGAGTTGCCCGAGCCTACGAAAGCCGAAACCAAGCCAAGTCACGAGGACAAAGATGACACTCAAAAGTCTGAAATCAAATCCGAGATCGAGCGATTGAATGAACGCCTGCGCGAGTTGGAAGCCAAGCTAAACTCCGATAGGTAAGTTGTAACCAACGCCCGACTGGTCAGCGCAAGATCAGCATTTCTTATTGGGTGGGCTAGTGCTTCGTCCCATTCGAAAATACAGGTTCGAGTCATCAGCCGACGGGTGATAGCCCCGGTTATTGCGCCGAAATCGTGGCGAACGCCATGTGGCTAATCCTAAAATCAAATTGGACCGAAGCATCAGGTTGTGGCGTCAATTATATTTCGCGTTCACGCCAAGCCTACGCCGCCGCACGACCGTTTTGCCGCAGCCTTAATTCTTCGCTTTGAAGCACGTTCCGGTGCGAGTTGCCTTCGAGGGCCGCTTCGATCCGTCGGTCAACACTTCGTCGCATCGCTTTGTGGTACCCCACCGAAGCGGCAAAGAGGGTCACGAGGTTCATGAAGCTTCGCTGCTGCACTAGCGGATGCGGGTCAAATACCAAATGGCTATCACTACCAAAGGAAAAGAGTTTCCCGTCGATCTCCCCAATGCCCTGGCCGTCGGCTTCGACTTCGAAATCTGCGCCGATTGAAAACCAGTGACGACGCATCACGATATTCCACATTTGATCGTCGCTGTGGTAACAGAAGCTGAAGATCGAAGGGATCCGAAACGTGCGGTGGTTCTGTTGAACGTAGGTGACGTATTCGGACCGAGCGAGCATCACGGCCATTGTCAGCAGAGTCTTCCCCGTACCGATCGAGTTATGAACTTCGGTTGCGGTGATCTCTTCGATTGTTCCGCACCAACGGGTGCTTTCGCCGGTGGTGCGAAATAGTTTTAGGACGAGTCTTCGGGCTTGGATGTCACCCGACTGCATCTCCATGATGTCATCGTCGGCGAGTTCGTTTTCGAGCCGCTGTTTTTGCTTGTCGTTTAAACGTCCGCTGCGTTTGATCGAGCGTTTGACTTCGTTGCGACGCTTATCCTTCATCGCTTCGAGACAACTGTGCATTTCTTCGTCGTCCGGCTTCCAAATGTCGGTGCGCAAACCGACCAGATGCGTTTTCTCCCAATCACCGGTTTCCTGGTCGAGTGTATTGACGGTCCCAACACAATCCATGTTTTTGGTGAAATGGTTTGTATCGGCGGTCTTCAACCGCTGGAGCAATTCGACGTTGCTGGCATGGACACCGGGCAGAGCCCACATGTCGACAAAGCGTTCGCAACCGCGGAGTTCTTTTCCGGCCATAGAAGTCAAATGGCGATGAAGTGTATTGGATTAAGAGCGTTCAAAACGCTACAAGTGCTTTGCTTCAACCACATAACCGCACGTTAGGGCGTTGCGGCTGATCTAGGCACAACTCAACATCCGTCCCATCAGCCGCAGAGCGATAGCTCGCGGTTACGTGCCTCGGATAATCAGTGCCATCACTGGGGGGTGATGCTTGACGGCAGTGATGCTTGGCGACAGCGATTGCAACACAACCGGTGGTCGAAGCTACGCGGCGAATCCTAAGATCGAACCGGAACGATGCATTAACGATGCATTAGTAGATGTACGACAGACCGAAGTGTAGACCTTGGACATAAACCGTGTCTTTTCGGAAGACAGCCAGCGGTCGATTGGTCGCGTCCGAAAGGTCTGTACCAAGTTCAGGATCGATCACTCCGGACGGACGTAACGCATGCGTCATCGCAATGATGTGATAACCGAACGTCACATCGAACGACGGAAACCGTTGCCAGCCAAGTGTCAGGTCCAGTTCCGGCACCCATCCAAATGTATTGTCATCATGAACCCCAGCATTACTGTTTCTTACCAGCAAGCCGTTCGGTTGGCTGGCCGAGTCACCGTCGATACTGATCGTTTGATTTCCTGAGAGGTCGACCCGGCGGCGTGTGTTTCCAAAGGCGGCCTTTGCCAATGTGCTCAGTGACCAATCGCCTTCGCGATAAAAGGTTGACACACCGATTTGTGCCCCGTGGAAATCGTTTTCGATGCCAAATGAATCTTCCAGGGAAAGTATCGCCCCGGCGTCGACACCCGACAGCGACGTCGATCGACTCGAGATACGCAAATTCTCTTCGACTCGCATGTATTGGTACCCGTACAATAAATCCACGGTCGCACCGCGGTCTTTGTACCAAAGTTGACGAATCGAAACGTCGCCACCGGCGATTTGGCTATCCGCGTGCACGCTGACTTCACCCGAGGCGACACCGGGTTCGGCGATGACTTGGAAGCCTTGTTGGCCGAACTCGACATCAAAGAATGGGCGACCAAAAACGGATGCGCTCGAATCGTTGGCGGTGAAATCGTGAGAGTCTTCGCCGGCGAACCATAATCGTCCGACGACGCTGCGATCCTTGTAAGGGTCAAGCCACATGCCGATCGTTAGCCGACCGCCGGCAGTCATTTCGTCGAAAACTTTTTCGGCTCCGGACAGCACTTGGAAGTTGGCATCCAACTGGTCGGTCGTCACCAATGGCGGTAAGTGATCACCGTTGCGAAACATCAGAAGCAATTCGACAGACCCGAACCAATGGTTATCGCCACAACGATTGCAACCCATTGAATCACAGCCCCCCGCGTCGCAGCCTAGGTCGTAACTCGGTTCGCTGTAGACAACCTCGTCGTCATAGATCACCTCTTCGCCGTACGCCATCGTCGCCGGCGCTTGGCCGGACCGGCAGGATTGGCAGGAGCACGTTTCAACGTGTTGAGTTGGTTGACTTCGCCGCGCCTTGGGGACGGCAGGTGCGGCGCTCGCTTGTTCAAAGCTGACCGTTTTCAACTTTGGAGATTGCGTCTGCGTCTCGACGCTTTCAAGAACGACCGGCATCGGAAGTTCACGAAGACTTTCGTTGGAATCATTGCTCGCCGCTTCGTTCTCGTCCTGAGCTTCTGCGGAGACGGCAGGTGCGGCAACCAAGTTGACAGGTGCGGCCCGTCGTCGTGACGTTGGCGTCGGCAGAGCGGTGGTTGGGACCGTCTCCACTTGGCCTGCGACCAGTGTTGGAGGCTGGTACACTCCGCGATCGGGCATCCGCTTGCGGATTAGACCGTCAGCCGCGGTAGCCGAGTGGGTGATAGCCAAAATGCAGCTTCCTGCAAGAACGGCTCTGAGGTAGCGATGTCCAGTAGCGTCGTTTTTCATGGGCTCGCAATCGTAGCGTCGAATCCTTTCTGGTCGGACGCCACGCCGCGAAAAAGCGACGACGGACCGTCCGCCACGTTCTTCTTCGACAATGCGGATTGTTCCGCTTAAGTGAATTTGGCAAAGTTTGCCGGTTGCGTCGTGGTTGCGGGGGAGGCGGCCACGTCAAGAGCATCCGTTTCACACGTGAAACGACACGAAAACGTGCAAAACGGCATCGAAGGTCACACGTAGCGAACCTTGCCGGAGCCAAACACGATTTTCCCAATCGGCATCGATTCAATTCCTGCCGTCGCCAGTCGTGACTGAATGCTCGTGGCATAGAAATCGCTGACAATCACGGTCATCCCGATGCCCATGTTAAAGACGCGTCGCATTTCTGAAGTTTCGACTTGGCCAGTCGACTGCAGGAACTTGAAGATCGCGGGCAGTTCCCAAGAACTGCCATCGATTTCGGCATCCAACCCGGGCGGCAGGATTCGATCGACGTTCTCTTCCAATCCACCTCCGGTGATGTGTGCCAAGCCATGAATGACTTGCTTGACGCGGTAATGCGACTGGATTGCCCGAATCGCGTCGACATAAATACGGGTGGGTGCTAGGCAGGTATCTGCGAGCGAAACGCCGCCGAGTTCTTCCGGTGTGTCGTCCCAATTGAGGCCGGCGTCGGCGATGATTTTTCGAACGAGCGAGAATCCGTTGCTGTGGAGGCCGTTAGAAGCGAGCCCTAGGACGACGTCGCCTTCACTGATCAGGCTGCCGTTAATAATCTTTTTCTTTTCGACCACACCCACGGCGAAACCGGCCAGGTCATAGTCGTCTTCACCGTACATGTCCGGCATGATGGCGGTTTCGCCACCGAGCAGTGCCATGTCTCCTTCGACACAGCCATTGCTGATGCCACGGACGACTTTTTCCAGTCGCGCCGGATCGTCTTTGCCCATTGCGATATAATCGAGAAAGAACAGTGGCTCGGCGCCGGTGCACAGCAGGTCGTTGACGCACATGCCGACCAGATCGATGCCGACGGTGTCGTGTTTACCCGTTTGTTGGGCGATCTTCAGTTTCGTGCCCACGCCGTCGGTGCCGCTGACGAGCACCGGCTCCTCGTAATTGCGTGCAAACAGTTTGCCTGCAAAATCCAATTGAAATAGTCCGGCGAATCCACCGTCGCTGGGGATGACCCGTGGGCTGAAGGTTCGATGCATCAATTGGGGAAGTCGACGCATGGATTCGGCATAAACGTCCAGGTCGACGCCGGCATCTTTGTAGGTCGCAGCCATGTAAAAGAGTTCGCTGAAAGGGCGGTGGGAGATGGAATTTAGCCAGCAAAACGAACAGTTTGACATCGAACGGCAAAATTCGGTAGTCGTCTGGCTCGCAGGACGCCATTAGGGCCAGCTAGTGCGCCCGCATCTTACCGGCGGGTGACAGATGGCCACATCGACGGGCGTGATGGCGGTGAAACGGTCGCCAGAACGGTAAACTCTTACAGTTAAGCAGTCTCTTCTGGGGGGAAACGTCCGCTCAGAGGCTGCAATCCACAATCCTTTACCGACCCGTAGGTGAGGTTTCTTCGTCAATCTATCGCCAATAGTTATCGCAGTTTCCGATACACGCTCTGTTTAGGTCTCTCGGTGGTCTCGCTGCCGGTTTTAGATTAGTCGAGTGGTAGGCTTTCGGGCAGTCGCCGCACTTGAAGAAGAGTTCGGTGTTCAGGGCACACTGCGAAAGACTTAGCAACATGGGATTGAAGGAGACCCCCACGATATGCTTATGCGACAACCTACCGGAAACCTCCAATTTACCTATCAGCCACCGTTCGGGGCCACGGTCCAAGACGGGGGCGTTCAGTTTTCGGTGTTCAGCCGCTCGGCAACCGCGATGCGTTTGTTGCTTTACAACAAGGTGAACGACCCGGAACCGGCAGACATTATCGAGTTCGATCGTGATACCGATCGCTGGGGCGATGTGTGGAGTCTTTCGGTTCAGGGGCTCAACCCGGGCCAGCTTTATCATTTCCAAGCCAGCGGGCCTTGGGATCCCGAGAACGGCCAGCGGTTTGATTCGGCGGCGCGTTTGATCGATCCGTACGCGCAAGCACTGGCAGGGACATTTCAAAAGGGAGACGACGGTGTGGTGCGCCCGCCGAAGTGCGTCGTCGTCCAGGATGACTTTGACTGGGAAGACGACCGCCATGTTCGCCGCGACTTAAGCGAGTCGATCATTTATGAAATGCACGTGCGTGGCTTCACACGAAGTCGCACCGCCAAGGTCAAGTGTCCGGGAACTTATCTCGGCGTGATCGAAAAGATTCCTTACTTGAAAGAATTGGGCGTGACGGCGGTCGAGTTGATGCCGGTCAACGAGTTCCCAATCTTGGACATCTGGGGCAACTCGCCGGAACGTCCCAACTATTGGGGCTACGATCCGATGGCGTTCTTTTCGCCACACCGCGGCTACGCCCATGACAAGCGTCCGGGAGCTCAGGTTAATGAGTTCAAGACGATGGTCAAAGCGCTGCACGCCGCTGGGATCGAAGTCATTTTGGACGTCGTGTTTAATCATACCTGTGAAGGAAACGAGAACGGTCCGACGTTGTCCTTCAAAGGACTTGAGAACCAAGTCTATTACATCCTCAGCGAAGGCAAGCACTACTCGAACTACAGTGGCTGCGGTAACACGATCAACGGGAATCATCCCGTCGTTCGCGAGATGATTTTTCACTGCTTGCGGCATTGGGTACATAACTATCACATCGACGGATTCCGATTTGATTTGGCGAGTATCCTGTCGCGGGATCGTGGCGGAAACTTGATCCCCAACCCGCCGATGGTCGAACTGATCGCCGAAGACCCGTTGCTGGCCGACACCAAAATTATCGCCGAAGCATGGGATGCAGCCGGAGCGTACCAGGTTGGCTCGTTCGGCAACCATCGCTGGGCGGAGTGGAACGGTCGTTATCGCGATGATATCCGCGGCTTCTGGCGCGGAGACGGCGGTACGTTGGGTGCGCTGGCGACTCGTTTGGCAGGCAGCAGCGACTTATATCAGCACGCCGGCCGGCCGCCGTTTTGCAGCATCAATTTCATTACTAGCCATGATGGGTTCACGCTGAATGATTTGGTGTCGTACAAAGACAAACACAACATGGCCAATGGCGAGGACAATCGCGATGGCGACAATCACAACATCAGTGATAACTACGGCGTCGAAGGGCCGACCCGGCGCAAAGGGGTAAACACGATCCGCGCCCGCCAAGTGCGAAACATGTTGGCGACACTATTGTTGTCACAAGGTGTGCCGATGCTGGTAAGTGGCGATGAGATCCGCCGGACGCAGCGTGGCAACAACAACGCGTATTGCCAAGACAACGACATCAGTTGGTTCGATTGGCGGTTAGTCGAAAAGAACGCCGAAGTCTTACGGTTTGTCAAAGCGTTGACTCAATTCCGAAAGAACCAGCCGACCGTCCGACGCACCAGTTTCTTGACCGGCCAGCCGGTTGACGGGCGATTGATCAGCGACGTCTCGTGGTATTCCGACGACGGGCATCCACTTGACTGGAACCAACATCACCTCAGCATGGTCGCCTACATCGCAGCACCGAGCCGCGTGGAAGACCCGACCGGCCAAGGACGTGACATGGTGATGATGTTCAATAGCACCGGCGACGATCGAATTCAGCACCTTCCCGAAGTCGGGCGTGGCATGAAGTGGAATTTGTTCATCGATACCGCCGCCGAGTCGCCCGGAGATATCTACCCGGACATTGACGGCCCGATGCCACCGAGCAATCGTCAGGTGAGCGTTCCCTGCCATAGCTTAAAGGTCTTTGTCAGCGGGCGCGTTTCCAACCGTCGCCGAAAGTAGTCTTGAAGATCGTCGATGTCGGCGTCTTCGCCACGCGCCGACATTTGTCGTCATCCGATCGTAACGTTTGCCTAGCGGTGGATTAGATCTGTTAAACTGAGCGAACGTCGTCAATTGTGATGACAACGTGCTTGCCTTTTCGATACGCCGTCCACTTCTTTCGCTTCGACGATGCTGCTTTCTTGCGACGAAATTCGCCGACGTCTTGAAGACGGTGAGATTCGGATCGATCCGTTTGACACCGATCGGCTCAATCCCAACAGCTATAATCTGGCACTCCATCACGAGTTGTTGGTGTATGAAGAAATCGTTCTGGATGCCGCGGTTCCCAATCGCTATCGGCGGTTAACGATCCCCGACGAAGGTCTGACGTTGCAGCCCAACGTGCTCTACCTCGGACGCACCGTCGAGTACACCGAGACCCGCCGATTGGTTCCCATGATTCAGGGGCGCAGTTCGCTCGGGCGACTAGGGTTATTTATCAATCCCGGTGGATCGATGGGCGATGTTGGTTATTGTGGTACTTGGACGCTGGAAATGCACTGTGTCCAGCCGGTTCGGATTTACCGAGATATGCAAGTTTGTCAGATCTTTTATCAGCAATTGCTCGGCGAAGGGGCGGACTACTGCAGCGATAAGTACCAAAACAGTCGCGACATTCAACCCAGTTTGATCTATCGCGAATTCGGTCGTCGAGTAGACGATTCTCAGTTGGAATTAAACTTCGGTGATTCGACGCGAGAGTGACGCCGCGTCGTTTGACGCTTGAATAACGAAATGCCTAACCCAACGATCAAGTTAACATCGCCGGAAAAACGTCGCAAAGGCCAGTTGAAACGGGCGTGGAAAGAAAGCCACGGAACGGCGCTACTGGGGTTCGCGCTGTCAATCTTGGTGGTCGGCCTGGTGCTGATTTGGTTCAGTCCGCCTAAACTCGAAGGCCCCGATCTAGAAGTGTATGTTGACGGTTCGGTTCCCGCACCCGAACTGCCAGAAAACGCGCTGCTGATTCGGGTGGCGACCGATCAAGCGGTTTCGACCGGGCCGATTCGAATTGCGATCTACGATTCATTGGAATCGTTTGGCAATCCTGATAAAGCGATTATCAAAGACGCGCTTCAACCAGTCGATGGTTTTGTCGTTTGGGAAATCGATTTGGATTTTTTGCCCGACGAGTTTTCGATCGCCGCGTTTCATGATCTCGATAACAATGGTGTCTTGAACCGAGCGTTGCTCAATGCACCGGTCGAACCGTACGGTTTCTCCAACAACGCGCGTAACTTGTTCGGCCCGCCCACTTATGATCAAACTCTGGTGACTCGGCCGACCGAGCCGCGGGTGATTGAGATACGAGTGTATTGATGCTTTGGCTGCGTCCGCTGCTGCTGACATTGGAGCTAATGTCGTTGTCGGTTGCCGTCGCGGTCGCAATTGGCGTCACGTTGGCCTTCGCGTTAAGCCTGCTGCGGCGAGAGAACCGTTTGCAAGCTGCTGTCTTTTGGGTTTGTGTGATTGGGATCGTCGGGACATTAGCCACGCCGATGGTCATGCACGCCGCTGCATGGGAATCGACAGCGGGAAAGTTCGGCTGGATGTCGCTGACGCAAACCTCCGCGCGAACGTACAGCGGGTTTGCCGGGCGATACAGCGGGATGTTCGCTTGTGTCTGGATCCATGGGCTATTTGGAACAGCGATCGTCGCTCTGGCAACGCTTTATGGCACGGCCCGTATCGAGCGGGCAGTGATTGATCTGGCACGATGTGACGGCGGTCCGGTTTGGGGCTGGTGGCGGGTACGGCTTCCGATCGCCAGAAACTGGATGGTCTTTTCCGCGTTGGCAACCGCAGTGCTCGCAGCATCTGAAATGACGGTTGTCGATCTCTATGGGGTGAGGACGGTCGCCGATGAGTTTTATTTATTTCATGCCGCCGACCCGTCATGGTTTTCGGTTTTCATGGTGCTGGTCGTTCCCGCTTTGATCGGTGTGACATTGACGGCGGTCGCAATCTTGCGTCTCTTTCAGCCCGTGAATGCTCGGATTATCGATCGTGGCTTGAAGACGTCATCGGAAGCGGAGGAAGCGGTCGGTGGATTCTGGCAGGGGCTCGCGTCGTTGTTCGCCCTCGGCGTGACGACGTTGATGTTTGCGTTTCCTCTGCTAGGGGTGATTATCAAAGCCGGGCAGCAGACAATGGTTGTCAATGACGGCGGCCAGTCGGTCGTCCGGGTCATTTGGAGCGTGCGAAGGACGACGACGGTTTTGGTACGGGCACTGCAGGAGTTTTCTGGTGAATACCAAACGACGCTGCTGCTGGCATCGTGCACCGCGGTGTTGAGTGCACTCATTGCTTTTCTCGCGACTTCGATTGCGGTAGAGCGACCACGTTTACGCGTCTACTTGGATGGCCTTTCGGTGGGCTGCTTTCTGATGCCAGGCCCTCTGGTGGGTTTGGCGATTGTGCGGATTTTTAGCGTTCCGTTGCCAGGGGTTTCGTCGCTCTATCAACAGTCGCTTGTTCCGACGATGATTGCACTGTCGTTTCGGGCACTACCGGTTGCCTACTGGGTGATGCGCGTTGCCTTCAGTGGTATTGATGCGGCGGTCACGGATTCGGCGAAAATGGATTTGAAATGGAGGACGCGACTGTGGACGATCGAACGCCCCCTAATCGGGCGAGCACTGGGGATTGCGGTCACCGCTTCGGCAATCGTCGCAAGCGGCGAGGTGCCATCGTCGTTGCCTGTGATCCCCCCTGGAGTCGTGACCGTGGGAACGCGTCTATTCGGTTTGCTTCACAGTGGGGCGAGGTACCAAGAGGCATCGCTGGCATTCTGGTACCTGCTGTTTGTCGTGGTCGCTGCCGTCGTCTTGGTGCGGTTCGTTGGGGGGGACGGAAGTGCAGCGATTGGAAGCGACCGATCCAATGACGTAGACTGAGTGGGGCACGCAATCAGCGTTCCCGATCATTCGAACTTTTTTTGACTATACCACCGAGTCCAGTTTTGCATCGACGAATGAACCCTTCGATTCGACGCTCGCTACTGATGTTTGTCATCGCAATCGCATTTGCCGGACAAAGCCCAGTTGTGTCGGCCGTAGAAACGATCACTTTCAATTCAAAAGACGATGATTTAGTCAACGGAGTGCCCAAGCCCGTTCGTACGGTGAAGGGGCGAATCCTGGTCGAAGCCCAAGACGGTGGGCTGATGTTGCAAAGTGACGACGGTCGGATCTGGACGGTCCAACCAGAGCAGATCATTGAGCGGTCTTCGGACGATCAAGCATTCACGCCGTTGACCGATAACGAAATCGCAGATCGGATACGAAAAGAGCTGCCACCAGGGTTTGAAATCTATCAAACTGCCCACTATGTCATCGCGTACGATGCCAACGAAGCGTATGTCAAGCAAGTTGGATTGTTGTTCGAACAGTTGTACAAAGGCTTTTACGCTTACTGGCGGAATCAACGCTGGCGATTGCCCGAGCCAGAGTTTCCATTGGTGGCCATCGTTTTCGATAGCAAGAACGATTTCCTAAAGTACGCCAGTGCCGAAGTGGGTGATACCGCCAATGCCGTGATCGGTTACTACCACATCGCGGGCAATCGGATGGTGACCTACAACGTCCCGAACTTGAATCGAAACGTATCGACAATCATCCACGAAGCGACACACCAACTGGCGTACAATTGTGGATTGCAGACTCGGTTTGCCGACAACCCGATGTGGGTTAGCGAAGGTTTGGCGTTGTTTTTTGAAGCTCCCGATTTTAAGAGTGCTTCAAGATGGCGCGGAATCGGGAATGTCAACGAATTCAATTTGCAGCGTTGGAAAGCATACGTACCGCTGCGTGGTCGCGATTCACTTGTCACTTTAATTTCCGACGACAAACGTTTTCGCGCGCCTGAAACGGCGAGTGACGCGTACGGCGAATCTTGGGCGTTAACTTATTACTTGCTCAAAACGCATCGGAAAGAGTACGTCGATTACCTGAAGCGATTGAGCGAGGGCAAGCCGATGCGAAAGATGACCGCCCGTGAGCGGATCGAACTCTTCGAGGAGGTGTTCGGCGATCCGATCGCAAAGATCGACCAAGGGTTTTTGACCTATATGCGACGCTACGTCGGCGGATAAAAAACTATTCGCGTATTGCCGAAAATGGCGAACTGGCCCGAGTGTTCTCTGGTATCGGGCCAGTTGAGCGGCCGATTAAACGTTTACCGCTTGCCGAGGATCGCGATCAGTCCATCAGGAAACGTATGCCGCCAGTAATAGTAACCGTGGCCGGTCGCGTATTCTTGATGGTCCACGTCGTAGCCTTTTGCTTCGAGCACATCGCGAAGATGACGCGTCGAGTCGAAGATGCTCGTCTCGCCATGGTCTTCAAAATGTCCGGCTTCCAAGCGGAATCGGACGTTAGACTTATCATCCTTCGCATACTGTCGTGTCAGCCATTGAGGTGCCGCCTGTGGGACACCCGGTTTTGATCCCGGTGACCACCAGAACGATCCGGACTGGCTGTAGACATGGCCGAACAATTGGGGAAGTTTCAGTCCCATGTAGGCTGCCGCCAATCCACCGTAGCTTGCTCCAACCACCACGGTCTTTTCACGCTCGGCAGTGACTTGCTGGTGCTCCGCCCAAGGCAATAGTTCCTCCGATAAAAACGAAGCAAACTTAGGATTGCAAGGCAACTCTTCGGCACGGCTTGCAGAACTCGGGTTGCTGATCAAGATCGCTGCCGTGGGAATGATTTCACCCGCGAAGATCAAACGATCGAGAACTTCCGCAGTAGAAACGTCTTCCAGATAGCGTCTGCCATCGAACACGACCAGTAATCCGTTGCCGGGCTTTTCGGGGGCGTACCCGAAAGGCCGGTAGAGATAAACGTCTCGTCGATTGCCGAGGATCTCGCTGGAAAACTCATGACGCTGAACAGATCCCGCGGGGACGTTAGCTTGGCGGTCGAGCCACTTCGAGTGTGGGGCATCGGGAAGTGCGATTATGGATTCTCCCGCAAATCGGTCGATCGGCCGTTCTGGGAAAGAGTTCGGATTTAAAGGATCGAGTTGTGCGGTCGCTAGAATTGCTCGGCGTTGTTCCCAAAAAGAGCCGGCAAAACGTGGGACATCGGGAGCGATCTTGTAGCCGATTCGCGCGGTCCGTGGCACTCGATAGCTAGCGTACCAAACGTCGGAATCACCCAACCGCTGCATCTCGTCGTGGTTTCCCGAGGGTGCGGAAAACACTTGGACACGATGTTTCGCACCACGATAGAGAAACGTCACCAATGCTTGGTCTTCGCCGAGCGGTGGCCGAACCGAATCGAATTCGACCAGCGGTGTGCCTTGTTGGCGGATCGTGTCCCAAAACGTCTCTATTAACTTTGATCGCCGAACATCCGATGTTGCCGATCGTAAGAGTTCAACCTGCAGTGTTCGCAGCCTGGGGCTAGCTGGCGGTGATTGAGTGGCAACTTGATCGGCCTTGGGAATGATCTCGGAAAAACTGAGGGTGTATTCGGCATCTGTAGCTCCGGGAACACCAGCTTGAACTTTCAACCGGTAGGGCGCACCGTCGTTATGGATGAAGTAAAAGCTTTCTTTTGAACCGGTACCATTGGCAAGACGCCGTTGGTGGTTCCCCTGTTCATCGACCAACGACAAAGTGACGCCTCGCCCGCTAAATTGGCCACGGACATAATCACCCGGTTGAGCGTCGATACGAATCAGATGCGCATTCGCATTTGACAAGCTTGCGTCTATCTGGTCTCCACCGGTGATGGAGCGTTTTGTGGAAGCCGGGTCAGCCGCACTGCTGTCGCGGTCATCGCAGAATGAAACGATGACCATGAGAACGGAAAATGCGACGATCGCGGAATGCGAAAGAGAATGTCGAATGAGTTGCCAACGGAACGTGAACAATGGAAGTCTCGCGATGGTGTTGATGTGTGACTTGAACGCAGGTCCTGGATTACATCGATCCCCGACCTGCCTGAAGCAACGAGAGGGTTTCCAGCCGACCGGTACGAACAGACGGCCAAACTGAAGCAATCAGGCAAAGGGTAAGCGTCATCGCAAAGCCGATCGCAAGATGGTGCCACGGGATAACAAACTGAGGGGCACCGCCAAAGAAATAGCCTCCATACTGGGCCATTCCGACACCACACCATCCCGCGATTAAGCCGAAGATCAGGCTTAACGTGCAAGCCGCCATTCCAATCAAGATGGTTTCGACAACGATCAGCCGGACCAGTTGCCAAGCGGTGACACCAACCGCACGCATCACTCCGAATTCCCACGTTCGTGATCGGACCGAGGCGACGACGGTGTTGACCACTGCCAATGACATAATTGCCAACGTGACAAGCGGCAAATAGCTCATGCCCCAAATCATGTCGTTGGCGCGAATGGAAATCGCTTTCTTGACGTTGGCCGTTGCGGTGGCACGGGCGAACGGGCGATACGCTTTCACTTCACCAAACTGATCCGATTGAAAACTCTCGCCAGAGTTTTCTTCGGCAAGCTTTTGTAGCTGTCTCTCGACAGCCGGAATCGAAACGCCGGGGTGGAGGTTTAGCCAGAAGAACTCCGCGCGATCCAAATGGAAGTCCTTTTGAACATGATCGTGGTTGGCAAAAATCATACACGACGTTCGGACAAAGTGCCGGCGTACTCCCGAGAACTTGGTCACCCACTGCCAACCGGGCAGCGCAGCGACACCGGCAACGGTGTAGGCGACTGTTTCGTTGGGGGCATTCGGCGGCGTAAACCGAAGTGTTTCGCCAACTTGGATTTTGGTTAGCATTTGAAAGTCTTCGGAGATCAAGCAGTGGCGACCGGCGGATAGTTTCTTGATCGCGGCATCCCGATCGCCGGATACAAAATCGATGTCAACCAAGGCGTCTTCGCCCGCGAAAGCTCGGTGCGGATCGACTCCGAAAAGGACGGCATTGTCATACTTCATGCCTTCCGGGGGTGTTCCTTTTCCCCAGTCAAATTTGGCTTGTTCGATCGCCAGCGGAAGTACTTCGCCCGCCCGCACGCCGTCGACTTGTTTGATCTTTTCAACGTCATGCTCGTCGAGTCCGATCGGGTGAAAGGCGACCAACATGTCGGGAAGCCACTGACCGGGTAGGAACGGTTGGAGCATCGAGTAACCCCAGGTCTGCGTCGAAGCGAACAATCCTAAGCCGACGGATAAAGAGAGCGTCGCCCCGATCGTGCGCCACATGTTGCTTGATAGCTGCGTTTTCACAAGGCGGGAATCGAGCCTCATCATCGAAGTCAAGATCGGGCCGAAAACACGTTCGCTGATCACCACCACCAGTGGTGCCATCAGCAGCATGCCGATAAAGAGCGCCGGATAAGCAACGAATGAATAGCTCCATAGGCGTGACTGATTCGACATCGGTAATAAGAACACGACCAATGGCGTCATCGCCGCGAGAACAAAACCGGCGAGGCCCAAAGCCGTCCAGTTCTGCCAACGTGAGGAATGACGGCGTGGATTCATTGCCTCGAGGGGTTTGATTCGTGTCGCACGGATCGCCGGTAAGATCGCCGCGCCCAACGCCCCTGCCAAGACAGTCAGGCCACTTAAAAGAACGCTGGTCCATCCGATCGCCGACCCGGCATTAAATAGCCCCGGAAGGACTCGGCTGCCGACCATAACCAAAAGGAATCCTGCGGCGAGCCCACCAAGCCAACCGATCAATGCAAGGAGTACGCTTTCGATGGCAATGATGCCCGCGATTTGACCGCGGGTAAGTGCGATCGCGCGAAGCATCGCAAATTCACGGACTCGTTCAGAAACACCCATGCTAAGGGTCGAGAAAATAATGAAGATCGCCGCGATCGATGCCATGCCAGTGGCCGCCCACGCTTGCGATCGTTGACTGCCGACAGATCGCGTCGAGGTTAACCCCTCTCGGACCGCAGAGTAGTCGACCAGTTGCAATGGCGGTTGCGTTGCCGCGAATTGTTTTGACCACGCCTCGCCAAACTGTTTCGCCGATACGGTGTCGCGCAGTGCAACTTGAAGTACGTTCGCCTTTGCCGCATGCCCGTTGATTCGAGCGGCAAGCGATGGGCGAACGTAGACCGCGTTCGTAGCAACGCCTTGGACAAAACCCGTCGGCACAGTGAATTGATGAAGTCGCTTCGTTTCCGAAGTCGTACTACCGTTAGCGTCCGATTGATTCCCTTGCGATAGTCGCTGGTCGGCATTTGGGGGGCCAGCGGGACGACTACCCTTCTCTGCTGGCTTCTCACGATTTGGGCCACCACCACGCCGACCACGGCCACCAAATGATGGTGAATCCGATGGCTGTTCGACAATCCCAACGACATTCAGCGTGACTTGATTGGAAAGCGAGGTCACCAATATTTTGTCGCCAACTTTGGCGTTCAAATGATCGGCAGCGTTGGAACTGATGACGGCTTCATCAGCGATTCTTTGGTTCTCAATCGTGTTTTGATCGTCGTTATTAGCGGGATTGGCCAGCCATTCGCCCTCGATCATTTGGTAAGGAGCGGTGGGTGCTGGTGTGCTCACAAGTGTGGGGTCAATCGGTGGCGCGCCGAACACCGGAGGCCGATGTCCGATCAGTAACCCCAACGCAGATTCTTCTTCTGGTTGATCGTTCTTATCGGGCACCCGCTGGACTGAGATACGAGATTGGCTGATCGCATTTAGTTCTAAGACCCCGGCATCGATTTTCAACTCATCGATAATCCGCTGAGGAATCGTTTGGACACTTCCCGGAGGTCCCTTGGGGACGACGAGAACATCGTAGCGGCCCAGGTACTTTCCTGCATTGTCGTCGAAGCTCGCGACCAGTGAGTCATAGCCGCTGACGACCCACACGACCGCACATGTCGATGCGATCACGCCCAAGGTCGTGATGATCGCCCTGGTCGGATGAAACTTCATTTGCGCGGTGACAAGTTTTGCGATCAGTGGCCAACTTTGCATCGAAGGGTTCCTTGTTGTACGCGTGTTCGGTCTCGCCGACGAACCGATCCCGGACGCCTCGCAGGCGTTGCGATTGGAAACGAGATGCGTCTCCATTCGGGATGGAACGAGATCTGCTTAGTCAAACCCATGCCCATCGAACTGGTGGAACGTTCCGCGACATGCATCGCCGCGATCGCCGCGATCGCCGTGATAACGCTGTGGTTTGCTCAGAAGAACGATGATCACACGGGTGTGATTTATTGACAAGACACGGCGGGCTTTTGGTCGTTGCCGGCGGAATTTTCGCCGCCAGTTGTGAGGCGGGCATTTACGAGTACAACCCTAAGAGATCGCCAAATTCGAAGGTCCGATTTGTTCGTCAAACGGCAAGGTTGGCGTCCTTCACTGAACCGTATCACGCGGCAAACGCATAGGGAATACGCGGGAGATCGTCGTGGATAACATCACTTCGGTCGAAGGTTGGTGCGTCATCGTGAACCGTATGTACGGTGACCGTCAGTGATGCGGTCGAACATCGAAGTGACATGATCGATGTCATTGATGTATGGCGAAAAACATGATTCGGTTCGGTGGATATCGATTCGTTGTAGGTAGCGACGTGTGTTCGATGGAATCATCTGCTTGAGCATGGGCTGTTGAGATCGGCATTGTTTTATTTGAGTTCAAAGAAGGAATCGTTGTGATGGATAAAGTTGATAGTTCGCTCTCACCCCAAGAACATTCGCAGGCCAACGAGGCGATTTGTAAAGTCGAGGCTGCTTCCAAGAGCTATCCGCAAGGTGATGCTTCGGTCGAAGCCCTACGATCTGTCGGGCTTTCGATTAAGACCGGGGCGTTCGTGGCGGTGATGGGGGCAAGCGGATCGGGGAAGAGTACGTTGTTGCACTTGATTGCCGGTTTAACGTCGCCAACGGGTGGTAGCGTAGTTGTCGACGGTGTCGATCTTTCGACGCTGTCAGACGCTGCGTTGACTCGCTTCCGTCGCGAACGGATTGGTTTGATCTTTCAATCCTTTAATCTCGTTCCCGCGTTGAACGCATCGGACAATATCCTTTTGCCGCTGATGGCTGGTGGGATGAAGGATGATCGATCCGCGAACGTCAAAGAACTCGCATCGCGATTGGGGATTGATCATCGATTAGAGCACCGCCCCGATTCGCTCAGCGGCGGCGAGCAACAGCGCGTCGCGATCGCGCGTGCGTTGATCACCGAGCCGGCGGTGTTATTGGCTGATGAACCAACAGGGAGCCTGGATTCAACCACCGGGCAATCGATCTGCAAACTGCTCCGCGATCTTTGCGATCAGCAGGGGCGAACAATCATTCTGGTCACCCATGAACCGAGCGTCGCCGTTTGGGCGGATCAGGTCGTGGTGCTTAAAGATGGACAGATCATTGAAGAGTTCCCGGCATGCGAATTTCAGGACGCGCAATCCTTAGCGGCCCACTATCAAGAGATCCTCGATGAGGGCTTGCCCAGCCCGCAGGCGGTGGCAAGCACGAGCTAAATCCAACGTTTCGATGGTGAACGAGCGGCACGTTGTGGCGTTCGTAGCGGCGTGCGGCGGCCTGTCGTGTCCTGCCGGCGAGTTCACGGTTGCCAGTGAAAAATTTGAGGAGATCGAGTGACGGAAGTGCGATCACCTGGGAACTGCGTCCCGAACTGGGTGGGGGGGGGAGTTCGTGATTCTCGTTCTTTGGCGTCCAATCTACCGGTAAACGCTGGTGGTGCGGCAGGGATAGCCAACGTCCAGGGGCGGTAAAAATACAACGTTCGCGTATTGCGAGTGATTCGCAATAGCATTAGCTTGGTGGCTGCAAACGAGCGAGTTTGTTCAGCCTGTCGGGTTGTCGGTTCTGGTCGATCTGGATCGCGGCGGCCTTCATTTCTGTATCTGCGTCAAACCCAAGGAGTTTGGCGAGGTTCTTTTACTTCGGAGCGCATAGTAATGGATCGTATCGTTTGCCAATCAAATTCAGGAACACCTGCGGTTCCGTCCTGCCGAAGGCGTCAACGCCACGGCTTCACACTTGTCGAGCTTTTGGTCGTGATCGCGATCATTGGAATCCTGGTCGGGCTGCTATTGCCGGCCGTCCAGGCGGCTCGCGAAGCGGCGCGGCGAATGAGCTGTAGTAATAACATGAAGCAAATCGGGTTGGCCTTGCACAATTACGCTTCGGTTTATCGCGAGCGATTTCCGAATGCGGGGTATGCGTGGCCGGGCGGTTACCCGAACGATTACTCTCCCATGGCAAAGCTTCTGCCATTTCTCGAACAGCAAGCTTTGACGGATCTGATCGACTTCGATCTCTATCTCGGTCACCCAGCGATTGCGGATATTCCAGAAGGATTACACGAGGCGGCGGGGACAGCGGTTCCTTCGTACCTTTGTCCGAGTGATCCCGAAAGTCCCACGCACATCATGACAATGCCGTCAGGAGCCGATCTGGTGATCGCTGGCACGAACTATGCGATGAATCAAGGCAGCGGGATGGACGAAGTCTTTCACCCTAGTTTCGATGAAGCCGACGGGTTGTGCTGGGTCGGTGCAAAAACACGTTTCGCTTCTATCCTTGATGGTACCACGCATACTTTGGCATTCGCGGAATCGCTTCGCGGTCCGAGTGGATCACCGACCACCTTGGCCAAGAACAGCAACACCACACAGGTGTATCGCGCCGCTCTTTCTGCCGACGCCGCGACACTGACATTGTTGGATAACAATGACCTCGAAGGTTTGTGGCCGACGATTCCCAGTTGGAACGGCAATCGTCTTTCGTTCTGGCTGCGTGGGTGCTCACCCGACGGGCCGATCATGAACGGGCGTTTGACACCGAATGCGACTGTCCCGGACACCGTTCGTGGTTCATCGAAAGTCACCGCCGCACGGAGTCATCATACGGGCGGCGTGACGGTTGGGCTTTGCGATGGAAGCGTGCAATTCCTCACCGATTCAATCGATCGCGAGGTTTATCACGCACTATGGACTCGGCACGGCAAGGAAACGATTACGAACGAAATTGCCAGCCACTAAGATAGCGGGCCTTCGGACAACGGTAGCGTCCGAATCACCCACATTCAGATTTCAGCGAGCGAACCGCCAACGTGAGCCTTACCGTCACCGAATCTGCTGATCAGGTCACTGATCGTCCGCAGCCGACAAAGCCACGACGAAAGAGTAAAAACCGTCGTGCATTTTGGATGCGTCAGTTTATTGCCTGGCACTGGATCAGTTCGGCAGTCAGTTTGGTCGGGATGTTGATGTTTGCCATCACCGGCATCACGCTCAACCACGGTTCGGAGATCGAAGCCGAACCGGTGCGTCGATTCGAAGCAATGACGCTCTCTGATGACCAATTATCAAAGTTGGAGTCAATGCCTGCCGAGGGGACGGAAGTTTTGCCGGCCGAGTTGCGTGACTCGTTGGGCGAGCAACTCAATTTCAGTTTGAAAGATCGTGAGGCAGAGTATTCGGCCGACGAGGTCTACCTTTCGATGCAAAGCCCGGGAGCGGATGCTTGGCTTGCCATTGATCGGGAAACGGGCGACGTAGAGTTTGAGGAAACGAAGCGTGGTTGGATCGCATTCTTCAATGATCTTCACAAAGGCCGTCATACCGGTTTGGTCTGGAAGTATTTTCTGGATGTCTTCTCGGTGGCGACCATCGTTTTCTGTCTTAGCGGACTGTTGTTGCTAATCATGCATGCCAAACGGCGCGCGATGACGTGGCCCCTGGTTTCATTGGGGTTTATCGGGCCGCTTTTGCTGATCATCCTCTTCATGCATTGATTGAGATCACCCAATCATGCGTCGGCATACACACTTTACCAAAGGATTTTGCTTCATGAGATCGCTACTCGTCTTGTTGGCCCTCGCGTCGTTGATGACCGCGCGACTTTCAGCGGCGGATCTGACCGTCAACGTGGAAATCCCACGTTTAGATGTGTCAGAGTATCACCGTCCCTACGTCGCCATCTGGATCCAAACCCCCGAACGAAAAGTCGCCGCGAATCTTGCCGTTTGGTACCAGCAAAGCGCCGGCGCCGACGGCAAGGGAGAAAAGTGGCTCCCCGATTTACGGCAATGGTGGCGCCGTTCCGGTCGCGGTCTTGAAATGCCCGTCGATGGGATTTCCGGTGCGACGCGTCCGGCGGGAAAGCACGAGTTATCGTTCGATGGAAAAGGGAAACATCTGTCGAAGCTTAAGCCCGGCAAATACACCTTAGTCATCGAGGCATCACGTGAAGTCGGTGGCCGCGAGTTGGTCGAAATTCCATTTCAGTGGCCGGCAAAATCGCAGGCGACCGAAACCCGCCGAGGAGAAGAAGAGTTGGGATCCGTTTCCTTGAAACTGACCCCTTAGTCTGAACGGGTTTGAACCAAGTTTACCGTCAAGTATTTCTACTACTACCAAGGAATCGTTATGATCCGTTCCGTTGTTTTTTCTGCCACGGTCTTTGTCGCCTTAATCACGACGACCCAAGCTCACAAAGTTTGGTTGCGTCCCTCACAAACCTCACTCTCGGGCAATGATCCCTGGGTAACCGTCGACGCGGCAGTGTCCAATGACCTGTTTTATTTCAACCACTTCCCTCTCGGGTTGGACAATTTGGTGATCATTGATCCCAATGGAAACCAAGTCGAGGGCCAAAACCAGAGCACCGGCAAGTACCGAAGTGTTTTCGATGTTCAGCTCAAGGAAAAAGGCACCTACCGAATCGCAATCGTGAATCAAGGATTGTTTGCAAGTTGGGAACACGACGGTCAGCGTCGACGATGGCGTGGTAGAGCGAGTGACTTCGCTTCTGCGCTACCCGAAGGTGCGACGAACGTCAACGTGACAGAATCGGTCGGGCGGATCGAGACATTTGTGACCAACGGTGCTCCGACGGAAACCGCTTTGGAGCCGACCGGGAAAGGAATCGAACTGATCCCGGTGACTCACCCGAACGATCTGTATGCCGAAGAAGAAGGGACCTTCCAATTGTTGGTCAATGGTAAACCAGCCGCCGGATTGGAAGTTGAAATCATCCAGGGAGCAACTCGTTACCGCAACTCGCAAGATACCGTGCATGTCACATCGGATGACGAGGGCAAGATCAAATACACATGGCCCGAAGCCGGGATGTACTGGTTGTCGACGTCGAAATCTGATTCAGATACGTCGATTCCCAATGCGACTCAGCGACGTCTAAGCTACGCCGGAACCGTCGAAGTCTTGCCGCAGTAATGAAGTATCGATGCTGATTGAAGGGCTTCGGGAATTCGTGAGCCGTACACGCGGCCCGTGTCGTCAAACGCGTCAGAAAACGGGTAGTGCGGCGAGTGCAGTTGACTCGCCGGTTGGCGTAAGCCGGTTCAATCCGAGAATCCAGGGCAAAGTAAATCACAATTCGTGCGGCAGCTCGAGCGATCGTAAATGATCTTCGACGGCTGTCAGCAGGGTTTCAATCCGCGGCGCGAGTTGGTCGTAGGCATCTTGCGCGGCACGTAGGTTTACTTCCGCGGGGGCTTTCTCCAGAACTTGTACGAATTTCAATGTGTCGGATTGCTGGAAAAAGCGGATCGCATTCTTTAATTTATGAGCGTAACGACTTGTCTCATCTGCATCGTTGGTGGTCAGTGAGAATGACAGTCCTTCAGAAACCAGTTTGATTTCTAATGCATAAGCTTTGGTAATTTCACACAGACGTTCGGTTTGTCCACCGACGTGGTCGAGTAACTCAGGCCATGGGATCTCCGGCACCCCGCTGGGTTTGAAATCGTCCATGAGACTCGTTTGGGACGGCCGCGATGATGTGATAGATGAAGTCGAGTGTTCGATGTCAGAACGGGGATTCGTCGATGACTGCGAGTCCAGTCCGATCGCTTCTCCGATCGCTCGGAAGAGCTGAATTGGATTGACTGGTTTAGAGACGTAATTATCCATTCCCGCGTTGAGGCACCGCTCACGGTCGCCGGTAAGTGCATGAGCGGTCAGGGCAACAATCGGGGTATGGTAGTTTCTTAATTCGTCAAGTTCTCGGATAGCCGCGGTGGCTTCGAAGCCATCCATTTCGGGCATCTGCACGTCCATTAAGACGACGTCGTAGGTTTGCAATTGCACCGCTTGTACCGCTTGCAGCCCATTCATCGCGACATCGACGCGATGACCGGAGGCGTCTAGGATCGCCATGGCAAGCTTTCGGTTTGGCAAACTATCTTCGGCAAGAAGGATTTTCAGCGGGCGAAGATGAGAGGCCGGATCGCGATCGATCGGCGAGATGGAAACGTCGGTTTCCAAACCGTTTTTCCCAAGCTCCGTGGATTCTTCTGAGTCGCTATCGTCACGTATGTCAAGAGTTCGCACAATCAATTCATACAGCTCTGACTGTTTGATCGGCTTCGTCAGTCGACCCGCAATATTGCATTGTTCAAGGTCAGTGTCGTTATCCGTGAATCCTGACGATGTCAGCAGGATCAACGGGAGCCGTGAATAGTATTGGTTCTCCTGAGCGACCGCAGTTGCGAATTGATAGCCGTCGAGCTGCGGCATATTCAAATCCGATAGGATGATTTCGTAGTCGAAATCTGCGTCGACGCTGTCACGTAGTTTTTTCAATCCATCGAAGGCACTGCATGCGGTGTCCACTTCAACGCCGTGGGTTTCGAGCATCTCACGCAAAATGATCAGATTCATTTCGTGATCGTCCACGATGAGAACTCGCGTTGACTTCAGTTTGGAAATCAGCAACCGCCAAGGTGGGATCGACGTCGATTCGCTTCGTTCAAATATCGCTGAGAATCGGAACGTGCTGCCGCGATTGACATCGCTCTCGACGGAAATGTTGCCAGCCATCGCGTTAGCCAGACGTGAAGCAATCGAAAGCCCTAGGCCGGTTCCACCGAATTGTCGCGTGGTCGATGTGTCGACTTGTTCGAAGTTTTCGAATATTCGCTGCAAGTGTTCGTGTGGGATTCCGACTCCGGTATCAGTCACGCTGAATTGAACCTTAACGTGACTCGATGGAACAAGGTCAGCATCGTCGATAGTGACTTCGACAAGGACATGTCCCGTGGCGGTGAACTTGATCGCATTGCCGATTAAATTGAGCAGGATTTGTCGGGTTCGTCCCGCATCCCCGATCACCACCTCGGGAACATTGCTGGCGATTCGACAGGTCAATTCCAGTTTCTTTTCATCCGCCTTGACCGCAAACGTTTTCAGTGTGTCGCCGACAAGATCGGGGAGGGCGAAGTCATAGCGATCGAGTTCCAGTTTGCCTGCTTCGATCCTTGAAAAATCTAAGATGTCATTTATCACTTTGAGCAACGCTTCAGCGGAATCAGACACCGTATCCAAGTAATCTCGTTGCAATTCATCAAGTGACGTGTCGAGAACCAAATGGGTCAAACCGATGATCGCATTCATAGGGGTACGGATTTCATGACTCATGTTTGCCAGGAAATCACTCTTCGCTCGCGAGGCCTGTAGGGCGGCTTCACGTGACTCGATCAACAGTCGTTCTTGTCGTCGGCGCTCGGTCAAGTTCACGATGACGCACAGGTGGTATCGCTCGCTACCGGTTTGAATCGGAGTCAGTCCGACTTCGACGGGGATTTGATAACCGTTTCGGCCTTGAGCAAATAGCTCTTGCTTGATCGGACAAAAATCGCGTACGCCGTCGATGCTATTGTCGGTTTGAACGAAGAAGTTGGATTCGCAAAACTCCTCCGGCAGAAGATTCAGGATTGAATTCCCGAGTAAGCCTCCTGCCGGGTAGCCGAAGAGTAGTTCGGATTGTTGATTGGTAAGGGCGATACGCCCGTTCTGGTCGACCATCAACATTGCGACCGCAGCAGAGCTGAAGATTTCTTGCAGCAGTCGTTCTTTTCGTTGAAGAATCCCCTTGGCTCTCTCGAGCGCGCGGCTCTCGTTGGCCAATTGGATTCTCATAACGTTAAATTGATAAGCCAGTAGCCCCAATTCATCGTCGGATTCGACGGGGACTGGTGTATCAAGGTTACCTTGTCCGACACGGGACGCTGCTTCTGTCAATTCGACGATAGGAGACGCCAGCCGAGAGGCAATCCAGTTGGCACTTGTCGCCGATGCAAGGGTTAGCAGAATTGTCGTGATCACCGAAATGATTGCGACAAGATTGCTCAGGTTAGTGACCGTCTCCGACTCCGCGTTCATTGTCGTCAAATGATGCTCGCTGATTTGTTTCAAGATGTTGGTCACTTCGGTCGCAATCGGGATTGCTTCCGAGTTCAGGCGGTGTCTCGCGACATTCCATGGGCGTGGTCGTTCGGGATCGATCAGCTCGGTGGCCACGGATTGGTAGGCGGTAAATTCAGCATCGACGATCTTTACCAATTCCTGCTGCTCGGGCTCGAAACGGTCATGGAGTTTTTTTAGCGATTGAAGTTGTCGCTGGCACACTTTTAGCTGACGCCGATGTCGGTCTTGGTCGATCATCCCCTCTTGGTCGGAAAACTGCTGAAGGATGTCTTTGCATCGGACAAAGCTTCCGCGGAAATTAACCAGCGGTCCAAGGATCGCCACCCGGGCTCCCGAGTCGCGTTGGTTTTCCAGGTCAACTAGTTGCGATGTTGACTCGAAAATCGAGTGACTGATCGGAAGAACGTGCTCGGCATAAAAAAGTGTGTATGGTTCGTTTCCAGGGGTGTGTGCTACGTCTTCAATCCACCATTGTGTTTCGCGTAGGCTCTGTAGCTGCTTTTCGACTCGTCGAAGTGTTTCGTCAGAATCTGTTTGGCCCGATTGAGCCTGGATTTCATGGAGTGCCTTGATCGAAGGCGAAATCGAATCGTTCCAGGCGGAAAGTCTTTCGCCTTTAAATTGCGGATTACCTGCGACGATCCAACCGCGCAACGCCGCGAGGGATTCTTGGACGCCGGCAACAATTTGCATCGACGCTTGGGCAGCGGGGGCGCGTTCATTCGTCAAATCGAACGTTCGCTGTCGCAGATTTAACTGAAGCATCAGGATGATCAAAAGACCGATCAAACCGAACGTCGCGATCGACAGATGCGAGCGAAGAAGTTGCTTTTGAAGAGGTCGTTTGACCTCTGGCAAAGTCTGGCTTTGATCCATCGCAAATTCACTCGCTATCGTTGACGGACGCCGGTCCGAGCCATTGCGGGTTTAATTGGGCATGACTTTGCAAACGCTCAAGTTGGCGTTCCAGAATGCCCACCCGTTGGTAGACGTGGGCCGGGAATTTTCTACCGACCGCATACACTTCACGCGGGGGGGCGGTATTCGGAACCAAGGAATGGATGTAGGCGATTTCAGAAACGACGAGTGAGGCGAGGTTGAGGACATCGCCCGGTTCGACGTCCTGGACATCAGCTTCTTTCGTGTCGAGTTCCAGAATCGGTAGCCCCGACTGTTGTCCGATCCGTTGCGTGATCGCTAAGCAGTTGAGCAACCGTCGATAAACATCTGCCGGAAGCCGATCCGGAATGAAATCGGGTGTTTCCGGCATGACCTGTCCAGGTTGTGTCTGTTCAAGTATTCGCGACGTATACCCGATCCCGACCGTTACCTGCTCGAAAACATCACTGGGCGAAATGCGTTCGTCCAATAATCCGTTCAGCTTATGAATGGCGAGGACAACGGATTCAAAGACAAGAACCTCTGTCACAACTTTCTGTCTTGAAGCGACGACGTTCTGGGATGGCATGCCGTAAAGTGTCATCACTGATCGCAGTCGGTCGTGAGCCGCATTGGCAAGATCAAGGATCGGCGCATATCCGATCGCAGATTGACCGATCGGATCTGCACGCAAGCGAGTATGATCGAACGCAAAGCGTTGTGAGATACGATACAGCACTAGCGACTGAAAGTAGATCTGACGCGCTCTAACATCGCGGACGTTTAGCATCGCGGCGGAATGCTGGGAACGACCCATGTAGACACGGATCGTGTCGAGGTCGGAGTGGATCTGGGTTAACCGATCATAGATTTGATTCAACGGTTCAGTTGATCGTTTGTTGTCGTCGGCGGCAACCAGGTCCGAAGTTACCGATGCGACGATAATGGCAAGAACGAGCGCGACTCGTGAGAAGGAATGATGACACATGAGATGCACCCATTGAACCGAATTTGAAAGTTGGCAGTGAATCATGACAGACGAAGCATTAGGCGTAAGTCAGAGCATTCACGTTAGGAAACACGAGTTTGAACGTGCTGCCGATGCCCAATTCAGATTCGACGTCGATCGAACCTTGGTGTTGTTGGACGATTCGATTGCAGATCGCCAAGCCGATTCCGCTACCTTCAAATTCGTTGATCAAATTCAATCGTTTGAAGGGGGCAAAGATGCGCTCATAATTTTCGCTCGCGATTCCAATCCCGTTGTCACGTACTGTGACTGTCCATTGATCGGCTGAGGCATTTGCCGACTCAATCGTGACTTCAGGAGATCGCTCTTTGCAAAATTTGATCGCATTGGTGATCAGATTCTGAAATAACTGCCTAAGCGCCCTGCGGTCGCCTTCGATGGCAGGTAATTCGCCGACAGAAATCGTTGCGAGAGTATCGGCGATCTCAAGGTGAAGTACATCAATCACTTCCGCGACTACGCCATTGAGATCGACTACTTCAAAATCATTTGATTTGCGGCCAGATCGAGCGTACTCAAGTAGCCCATCGAGTGTCGACAAGGCATAAGTCGCATTGTTATGAATCGTCTTGATGCAACTTGTTGTATCCTCGTCAAGCTGTTTCGAATCGCTTTTGAGCAATAGCTCGGCATAGCGTCGTAGGATCGAAATGGGACTTCTTAGGTCATGCCCCGCGATCTGTGCAAAGCTCTCGAGTTCGCGTTGTTTGTCTGCAATTTCGGTTGCCATTGCCATTTTGTCGATCGCATTGCAGATCGCACGTTCGACTGACTCCGGAGTCAACTGTGGCTTGCTGACGTAATCTTGTGCGCCTTCTTTAAGGGACATGACCGCAATCGATTCACTACCATTGCCGGTGACCATCACAACGGGCAAGAATGTGTGTCGCGATCGGATTTTAGAAAGGAGTTCTAATCCGTTGAGCTCGTCAATCGAATAGTCAAGCAATAAGCAATCAAACATGCCATGGGCAAGACGTTCAAGCCCGCCAAGTGAACTCGACTCGTGAGTCACCTCGACATCATCTAATGTTGTCTGCTCGATCATCGATTTCATCAGCATGGCATCGCCAAGGCTGTCGTCGATCAAGAGCACTGAGAGGGGGGAATTGGGGATTGTCACGTGTTCGATATCCGTTGGAACGGTCGCATAGGTTGCGAACGCAAAATAGTCAATTCTTTCGCGATGCTTGGTTCCGAAAATTCAGCGTCACGGAACGGCCTGGCACGAGTGAATTCGTTCCACGTCCGCCCTGAATCCGTCGATCAAGAAGTCGACAGCAGGCCTGTTTTTGGGGGGGAGTCGTCGAACGGAGCTGCTCGGGCAACGTGATCAATCGGGGGAAGCGTGATCATCCGCTGACCCTCATCGACAACTACCGAAAGATAAGTCGCGATTGTGCAAGGTGGAGTGAATGTCGCTAAACCCAAGGCGACTGTCGCAGCTTAGACAGAGTTTAGGTGCTAGCATTGGCCCGGCGAGGAAATGCTGTTCCGCGCCAAGCAGTTGGGTGCGACTGATTGACTCGCGCTCGATCTTTGCTAAAAATTCGCAATCGAGTGCGACTTTCTTGCCCGAATTTGGATCGCGAATTGATGGACAGAGAGATGGAGCAGAGCGACGAGGTTGCGAAAAAAGAATTGCACCACGCGAAATTGGATGAGATCTATCAGCTCCACAAAACGCTTCGATCTCGAATCGAACTTGAGGCATCTCATTTGCAAAGCCTCGTCAATCAGTCGTTGCAAGCCCGGGCAATCGGCGTTGCGTTGCCCGAGTCGAAAACGGATGACCTTCAGCAGGTCGTCAATCTTGAAATGATTTGAGCAACCGATGCTAGGCGGGGTTTCGGCGTTTGCGCCGACGAAGGGTTCCCGCGACGCAAAGTCCGGCGATCGCAACAGCAGCACTAGGTTCAGGGATCGCGGTGATTTGAAAGTTGTCGATTGCAAAATAGGCAGGTGTGTTCATCCCGTCATCGCCTATGTCGGACGAACTAAGGTTGAAATGCAAGCTGCGGGCGTCTGCCAAAGGTGAGAGGTCAAGTTGTGCCCAATCGCCAAGAATGTAGTCTTCGCTTTCGGAGGCGAATCGAAAGTCCGCGAGATTGAACTCAATGGATGCATCGAGCGTCGAATCGGTTTCATCAAGCCCGTAGATGGATAATGTCAAGTAGTCGGAGTCGGTCCCGTCGATGCCACCAAACTTTTTTGCAAATGCATCGCCGTCTCGCATCGAAAGATAGCCATAGGTCGTGTTGGTAACCGCGACGCTATGCGCGCTGGCATTTTCGGGTAGATAGATACTCGGAAGCTGTTTGAGATGGTCGACGTTGTTGCGATCGAAAACGAAGTTCTCATCAATGAATCGAGTTGTCTCGACGTCACGATTGCCGAATGCGACGGCATAATTTTGCGACCCACCGGCGCCTGACCCTGGGTACGCGCTGTACTGATTGGAGAAGCCTGGTGTCGTATTGTCAGTGACATTGCTAATCGCAAAGCCGCCCCAGCTAAAAGCTGAACTGCGATTTGAGAGCTGGATCTCATCGACCATAAACGTACCCACCTGCTCTGTCTGAGACCCCCACCAGTAGTGCGTTTCTTCGGCGGTCGCATTGCCCGTTGGCCCGTTGAAATAGCTTTCCGGGCCGAGCGGAAATGATTCAAAGTCAATCACTGTTTCGGCAAACGTTGAAGGCACGAGTATGCCAGTGGCGAGTACCGAGAGAGCGAAGTGTCTAAGTAGGTTGCACATATCATTAAGTTTAGGGGAATGCGGATCGAAGCAATCGTAATCAGTTGAACACGAATGATTCGGCTTAAGTCATTTCGCTCTTCCTTCGGAAGAGTCGGGCTCTCAGGCCCAGAGAGAGCACCCTCCCCGGCCGTTTGCACGTCCGATCCTACCGCAAACGGGAGCGTGTTATTCAGATGCTTAAACCCCAGGCTCGTGTTTACCTGCTTAGTAGTCGGTGATCACCTCACCACCCCGGCGAGAGAGCAGTGCGGATAGGATTTGCAGATCCAAGCTTTGCGTGACGAACCGGGCGGAGCCATCTGCCATTAGGAAATGAGAACCGCCGACGTGATAGCTATGAAACTCTTGGCCAAAATCACAGAAGTCACCGTTGCGACTGGCCAGCATGGCTGAACATGAGTCCCATGGGGATCCCGGCGAGACATGTTCACTGATCGGTGCACTTTGGTCGAACAGATTTTTGTGCCCGATCCAAATGGAATGCAGGCCTTCGGGAGCTTCTCCGCAAACGATCGTGTGCGTCGTTCCATCCAAAATGTCTCGCAATCCAATCTGATGGTCTTTTCCGAATAGCATCACACCACGTCCTACCGCATCGCCGATACCAATATCGGAATAATTGTTCTGGCAGTTTCGCGATGGATAGCAACGCAACGATCGTTCGCCATAGTTACCGGCGTAATCGGTTCGCCCGAATTGCAATGTTGACGATGGAGAGTCGCCGTTGGGACGCGTCAACGTTGCCTTTGGTGCCGAAGGACACAAATAGGTTGGCACCACTTGCTGTCCGCCGGCATGATTGTCGGGGTGCAGGTAAGGGATCGCCGGATCAAGTTTTTCGTAAAGCGATTGCTGTTCAATAAACGGCAATATCGTCGTGCCCCAGCTTGGACGCCATCGCATCCGCAACGCCCAATTGGTCATGCTCGCGAAGCCAGCACCGCCATACGGAAGTCGCTTGTAGGCGGAGTGATAATTTAGAATACCAAGCCCGAGTTGCTTTTCATTGTTCAAGCACTGGACTCGCCGCGCCGCTTCGCGAACAGACTGCACTGCCGGAAGTAACATCGCAATCAACATCCCGATGATCGCAATCACGACCAATAATTCGACCAAAGTGAATCCTGGCCGAGTGTTTGAGGCCATTGCGTTGCCGCTGCTTAGGCGAGCCCGTGCGTTGCTGACGATACGAGCCTTCGTGTTAGAGTCGGCGGCGGACCAAAGACCGATCTCGTCTCGAGATCGGCCGCATCCGATGCAAAACGACGATGCATTCAGTCGGCATATCCCATTGCAGGGCGATGTGACTGGTCTGTCGTTCGCGTGTTCGCGATAGGGCTCCGGACCGACGTGTTCACTCACGAAGTCATCCTCATGCGCGGTTTCGACGTCGACGGCGAAGCATCATTCCGAACGATAGTCCGCCGAGGGCTGCCAGCGCCGACGGTTCGGGAACCGCACTGACATTAATGACGCCCACCGCACCGGTTGGCAGGCCGACGTAGTCAAAGCCACCGGAATCAAACGTGACCCAGTTGTCTATGATCGCGTTGCCCTGCGAATCGCGAGAGATACCCGCAATGCTGTTTCCGCTTTCATCGACCAACTCGCCACTGCCGACGACATCGACCAGGCGGACATAATTGATGTTGTTTAGATCAAGAACACCGCTAAGCACCAAGGCGTCAGTGCTTAGTTCATCCAAATCAAATGGCGTGCCCCAGTTGTTGGCATGTTTGCCGGCAAGGTTGTAGACGTTGGACATGTCAAAGCCCTGGAACGTCCCGGCGCCCGCGGTGGGGGCCGTGTTCAGTGAGATCGACGGGAAACGCAGGAAGTCACTGCCATTGCTAGAAACTTCGACGAACGCGAGCTCGGCGAACAGCGAGGTGTTTCCACCTAAACCAAATCCGTTCTCGAACACGGCAAAGTCCGCGCCGTCACCGTTCGCGATCGCCTTGTCAAAGCCAAGCGTGATCGTGCCCGGCATATCGATCCCGATGAATCCGTAGGTGTCCGAGTTGTCAAAGACGTTGCCGGCGTAAGGGTCCGTCACGGACCCGGCATGGAAGCTGCTCGGTTCGCTACCGACGTCCGGTTGGTAACGTTTGTCAAAGCCGGTAAGACCATCCGGGCGAGCGATCGGGCTGTACAGATCACCGAGGGAAGCAAAACCGGTTGTCGGAGAAACCAGCCGATCACCAACGCCGGGGGCTGGTGAGTAGTCGACCACACGAGACTCAAAAACGGACAGCTCGCTTCTCGCGATCGGGTTGTCGATCGCTCCGTCGGTCACCCCGGAAATTCCTGAGTAAGGGCCGTTCTGTTGCGCGATCGCAGTTGCGGCATTCAAGCAAGTCAATGCGACAATGATTAAGGTGAGGTGCTTTTTCACGATGGATGATTCTGGCAGGCGCGACCGGAAAGTTCTCAGGGTTGGCCATCTGTATCGTCGCTACGTGCGGACTGGTCAGACGGGCAGTCACGGCGTTGGATTCCCATCGTTGGGAGGAACACCGATGCGGGGCAAAGCCGGGAAGACGCTTTCGGATACGCGGTTGCGGGTAACATGCGTCAGCAATGACGGTGCCTTCGATAGGGCACGTGTCTGCTGCAACGACCGCCCCATTCCAGGAGGGCACTGAGCCGTCTTGCCTTAGGTAGGTCTTCTGACTCACCGCCTTTTCCGGTCGCTCGTTGCCTTCTCATTGAGGATCAGCGGAAAATCGCAGACCATCAACAATGGCATCAAGAATTGAGCGACGGATGCGATCCGATTGAGATCGCGGGCGGCACACAGCGGCCGGACCGTCCCGGAATTGCACCGGAGTTCCCTGTTCACCAAGTCACAGCGCATCGCGAATCTTGGTCACCAAAGGCAGCCAGATACTACCGCCGGCAGTGGGCCTGTCAAGCATGTCGTTTCTCGCGTTTTTTCTTGGCACGCCGGTTGCACCTCCCTAACAATGGCGGGTGACGTTCGGTTGCGTCCGGGATTGGCTCATTTGTCTGGCCAGAATTTCGAAGTTTCTGGCTGATCAACACAGCGACTGGCTGGGAAGAGCCAGACGCAAATCGGTGCTCAGCAATGAATCAGACGATCGCCCGCGATCGAAACGAACGAACGCTTCAACAGAGGTGCTAAGAGTGCGCATTCCCGACAGAAACGATGATGGACCCCGCCGGCACGATATCTTCTGCATCGCAGCGTCGATGGGCGGGATTGAAGCGATCTCCGAGCTTTTGCGTCAGATTCCCGCCGAGTTTCCGGGGGCGATTTTCGTCACCCAGCACACCTCTTCGACCAGTCGCCGTATTTACCTTGCCGAAATCTTCGGTCGCCATGCCAACTTGCCCTGCCATCTTGCGAGCGACGGTGAACCATTTCGCAAAGGAAGCGTGTACGTCGCGGTCCCCGACCATCACTTGTTGATTGAACGAGATTGTATTCGGACCGCGATCGGCCCCAAGGAGAATTATGCCCGTCCCGCTGCCGATCCAATGTTTCGTTCGGCCGCCGTTCATCATGGAGGAGCTGCGGTCGGAGTTGTGCTCACCGGAATGTTGGATGACGGATCGGCCGGGTTAGAGGCGATCAAGCAATGTGGTGGCAAGGCGCTCGCCCAGCATCCCGAAACGGCCATCGCACCTGACATGCCAAGCAATGCGATCCGCTACTGCGATGTCGATGGCGTGTTGCCGCTTGACGGGATCGCAACGGCGATGTCTTTGCTTGCCGAATCCTCCGCCGGAGATTCAGTCCCGCCTAGCCAAACGTTGCTCACCGAACTGGCCTTTGCTCAATCAGTCGAAAGCAATATTCCTGCCGAGCAACGCATCGGTCAACTCTCGCCCTATATGTGTCCCGATTGCAGTGGCCAGATGTGGCAGGTAGATCAAACCTCGTTGCGCCGTTTTCGATGTCACGTCGGACATGCTCACACGATTAAGTCACTTGTTGAGTATCACAGCGACGCCGCCGAGCGGATGGGATGGTCGATGTTACGAACCTTACGAGAGAAAGAACGAATGATTCGTCAGCTTGCCGATGAAGAAGATCAGAAGGGAAACACTGACGTTGCCGCGATTTATCGCCAGCAGGCCGAAGCTGTCGGGCAGCAAGCAGCGTTGATTTCCAACGCGATTAAGCTCGCACCCGAGAGCAACGTTCCTCAAGGCAGCACAAGGAGTAGTGGGATCGAAAACGGGCTCGCTGCCCTGCAGAGCAATCTCGCCAGCGAATAAACACGCTTATGTTGTCCAATGGCGTTCGCCACAAATGTTTCGGACCGAGCGCAAACTCTCTCTGCCGCCGGTCAGACTGAACTGAATCGCGTCTTCACGCGACTCATTGTTGCTAGGCGATGACCTATAGTTCTGCTTCAATGGCGCTGACCAATTCCTTCGCGTCTGGCTTGGTCGGTGGTGCGAAACGGGCAATCAATTGGCCATCGCGGTCGACCAGAAACTTTTCAAAGTTCCAGCTTACCGACCCGGCTCCCTTGGGCTTGGTCTCTTTGCTCGTCAGATACTTGTAAAGATCGCAAGCGCCGTCATCGTTGACCTCGACCTTGCTGAACATCGGGAACGAGACGCTGTAGTTTGACGTGCAGTACTGTTTGATCTCGGCGTTACTACCCGGGTCTTGGCCGCCAAACTGATTGCATGGAAAGCCAAGGACAACGAATCCTTTGTCTTTGTACTTCTGATAAAGCGATTCGAGCCCGGCGAACTGGGGTGTCAGCCCACACTCGCTGGCCGTGTTGACGATCAGCACAACCTTGCCTTCAAAGTCTTCTAGATCGACAACCTTGCCGTCGATATTTTTCATTTCAAAATCCAACGCACATTCGTGGTCGCTCTTTTTCTCGGCAGACGCCATCGTGGTCAAAGCTCCAAAGGCAATCATCGCGGAAAGGATCAAACGCATAGAATCGGTTCCTTAGGTGGTGAAGACAGGGTGGTTTAAGTGGGGAGCTAACCGATGGGCAGCCCTGTCGAAGCGGCGGCATTCCGGTTTAGTCCCATCTCAGTCTGGTCGCAAATTGTAGCCTAGCGGATACTGCTAGCGTCGAATTCTTACTCGCGTCGTCAAATCGCCATTGCCCCAGACCGCCCTGGTGTTCCGCCTAAAGTTGGGCCGACGACCGTCGATGGTCGCCGAGCTGCGGTGTAATTGGGATTCCGACAGTTCAACACAACAGGACCATCCGTTGGTGATCCTTCGGTCAATCTGCTGGCATTGCTGCTCTGGAGTTGGGGCGGATTCGGATTTTGGGGAGCGAAGGAAACGGTACGCTTACGATTCGGAAGATCGAGAGACAATGTCGCTCAGCTTTCCAAGTTGAATGCGGAACCAAGCAGGTGACTCCTCCCGTTAAAAACCCTTCCAGTGCTTGAGGTTTGCAGCGGATCACCGTTTGCACCCGCTCGGTTGTCGATCGAAACGCTTGATTAACACCGTGAATTTCGTGGAAAATTTGCCTGTCAGGCGAACTCTGACGGGCAAGCTGGTGGCAACGAGACCGCAGGGGGATTAACTTCTCTTTCTCGCCCGGATTTGCCAGCAACGTCTTGACCGTAACCGGTACCATCGGCAGCATTCCGGATCCCTCCCTTTTATGTCCTCCTTCTCGCCTTGTGGAGCTCCCCGAATGGAACAAGCACGTGGAAAATTGATGCTTGCCAGCTTTTTGACGCTGGTAGCCTCTGGAATTGGTTTTGCAACGCGAACCGCAGCCGGGGGCCCATGGGAGCGAGAATTCGATTTGGGACAAGTCCAGTTCGGTGCCATTCTTGGCGCAGGGTTTTTAGGCTTCGGTCTAATGATCTTCTTCGGCGGGATTCTGGTCGAGAAGTTCGGCTATAAGAAACTGCTGGCACTCGCATTCGTTCTGCACCTAGTCAGTGCGGTGATGTTGTTCGCCGCTAACCCGTTGTTCGATGGATGGCGCGAATCGGATCCCGAAAACGCGACGGCGAACGTTTATAGCGTTTTGTTTTGGAGTGCGTTCTTATTTTCGCTTTGTCAGGGGCTTTACGAAGCGGTCATCAACCCACTGATTGCCCAGATTTATCCGGAGAACAAGACGCACTACTTGAACATTTTGCACGCCGGTTGGCCGGCCGGGATGATCATCGGCGGTTTGTTCGCGGCTGGCTTCATTGGCGAGAATGCGTGGTTCGTGGAAATTCCGTGGCAGTGGGCGCTGTCTAGCTTCGCGATCGTCGTGATCATCTACGGCGTGTTGATTCTGCCTGAGAAACTTCCCGAGACCGTGGGTGAGTCCTCCGGCAGCTTCGGAACGGTTTTCTCTTGTTTCACCTCGATTCCATTCCTGGTCTTGATCGTCTTGCACGCATTGATCGGCTACATGGAACTGGGCGTCGACGCATGGATGACCAAGTTGATGGAGAACCTACTTCCCAACTCTGTTTTGATTCTCGTCTACACGTCGCTGTTGATGTTCGTGCTGCGATTCTTCGCCGGGCCGATCGTTCACAAGGTCAACCCGATTGGGTTGTTGTTCGGTAGCTCGATCATCGCTTGCTTGGGACTGCTGTGGTTGGGGTCGCCGATTCAAAGCGTCGCGATGATCTTCGTAGCCGCGACGTTCTACTCGCTCGGAAAAGCATTCTTGTGGCCGACGATGTTGGGGGTTGCCGGCGAACGGTATCCACAAAGTGGTTCGGTGGCGATGGGTGCCTTAGGCGCAGCCGGGATGCTTTGTGTCGGGCAAATTGCCGGGCCTCGCATCGGAACCCAGCAAGGCTATGAAATGAGCGAGCGTTTGCAACAGGCCGCCCCCGAAACGTTCGAGCGTTACGCCGATGCGGATCCGATCAGTTCTTGGGGGCTTGAATATCGCCCCGTCAATGCCGCAAAGCTCAACGCCGCCAACAACACCGAAGTCGTCGAGGGCGAATCGGTCGATACCGCCGCGATCAGCAATGCACAACTGATTCCCGATGAAGACAAGCCAGCATTGGTTTCCAATGCCGCGACGGATATCCCCGCGGTCAAAGAGGCCAACTTGTACGGTGGGCGTCGAGCTTTGACGTTGACCAGTTACGTCCCGGGGATGATGGCGATCGGTTTCCTCGGCTTGCTGATCTACTTCCGTTCCATCGGCGGCTACAAAGTCATCACCCTTGACGGTGGCTCAAAGGACCACGAAGACACCGATGACGCGTTGGAGCAACCGGTGCCGAGTGAATACTAATCCCGCCACCCGCCGTTAGTCTTTAATTGTGACGCCCCGCTAAACCAGCGGGGCGTTTTTTATGGCCAGATCAGCCGAATGGCGTCAGCCACGGTTGTACCGGTTCGCATCTACCCCAGGTCAGTCGAATGACGTTAGCCATGGTTGCTACGCGATCACCACTGGCAACATCGTGACCGCCGTCTGGGGCTTGGTTTTCGTTTCCAGAAAGAATTCGCCAGGGCTCGAGTGCCCCCTGAGCAATCTTGGCTTGGTGGTCTAAAATCGCGGTTTTCCAGGTCAACCTTCCCCCTTTTCCCGAACAATAGTCTCGTGCTGCGAACACACACCTGCGGCGAACTGCGCAAAGAACACGTCGGAACCGAAGTAACCCTGTGCGGCTGGGTCGAGAATCGACGCGATCATGGCGGTGCCGTCTTCATCGACCTGCGAGACCGATACGGGTTGACCCAAGTTGTGATCGGCCCCCCCGAAGCCGACGCCGCTCAGATCGATGCCGCCGGCCACGTCCCGGCCGAGAGCGTGATCTTGGTGCGCGGCAAAGTCGCCGAGCGTTTGGTCGGCAAAACCAATGAAAAGCTGGCGACCGGCGAAATCGAGGTCCGTTGTCCAGAACTCAAGGTGCTCAATACCTGCCAAACGCCTCCATTTACCCCAAGTCAAGCAGACTTGCCGGGCGAAGATTTGCGTTTGAAGTATCGTTTCTTGGACCTTCGTCGTCCTGAAATGCAGCGTGCGATGGTCCTTCGTAGTCAGATCGTCAAGACGATGCGTGACTACTTTGCCGAGCACAACTTCATCGATGTCGAAACTCCGATCCTGGGACGAAGTACTCCCGAGGGCGCTCGCGACTATTTGGTTCCCAGTCGAGTTCACCCAGGCGATTTCTATGCGTTGCCCCAGTCGCCACAGCTCTACAAACAAATTTTGATGGTCGCCGGTTTCGACCGCTATGTGCAAGTTGCCAAGTGTTTTCGGGACGAAGACCTCCGCGCCGATCGGCAGCCCGAGTTCACGCAGTTGGACTTGGAAATGTCCTTCGTCGACTCCGACGACATCATGGGCTTGATCGATGGCTTGGTCGCCAAGACAGCCAAGGAGATTTTGGGGAAAGACGTCACGCTTCCGTTACCACGGATGACTTACGAAGAAGCGATGCGCCGATTCGGTCACGACGCCCCCGACTTGCGATTCGGAATGGAGATCATCGACGTCACCTCCGTTGCTCAGAAAACCGAATTCCGTGTCTTTCGCGCCGTCGCCGACTCGGGCAACTTCGTGCGAGGCTTGCGTGCCGTCGGCGCCGCAGAAAAATACTCGCGTCGACAGATCGATGAACTCACCGAGTTTGTCAAAGACTTTGGCGCCAAAGGCTTGGCATGGTTCCGAGTCGAAGAAGATGGGTCGTTATGGAGCCCGATCGCGAAGAATTTTGAACAAGATCATCTCGCTGAGATCAAGTCATTGATGGAAGGCGAACCCGGTGACTTGCTATTGTTCTTGGCCGATTCATGGGAAGTGACATGCAAAGGGCTCAACGCGCTGCGTAAACGTCTCGGTGCCGAACTCGAACTCTACAAACCAGGCGACTTGCACTGCAGTTGGGTGACCGAGTTCCCGATGTTCGAACGCGACGAAGAAACCGGACGTTGGGTCGCGATGCACCACCCCTTCACCGCTCCGTTGGAGTCCGACTTCGATAAGCTCGAAAGCGATCCAAAAGAGTGCCGTGCTCAGGCGTATGATTTGGTGATTAATGGCAGCGAAGCCGGAGGCGGAACGATTCGGATTCATGACCAAGCGATTCAGTCAAAAGTCTTTGAGCTGATGGACATTGACGAAGCGACCGCCGAAGATCGCTTCGGATTCCTGCTCAACGCGTTGCGATTTGGCGCCCCGCCGCACGGTGGGATCGCTTTGGGGATTGACCGTTGGGTGATGTTGTTCGCCGGGCTTGAGAACATTCGCGAAGTCATCGCGTTTCCGAAAACGCAAAAGGCGTCCGACTTGATGACCGAAGCTCCCGGCCAAGTCGACACCACGCAACTCACCGAATTGCACCTGCGAACCCTGGCCAAAAAAGCCGACTGAGCCGACGCTCTCTTGGCCAACCTTTCGTTTGGAGGAGGTGCCGGACGCTTCAGCGGCTGGGGAGGGGGCTCGTTGGGATCGAAACGCAGCGTCCTCGTTAGATCGGCGTCTCCATCCGCATTTGCCACAAGAGCAAAACCGTCGTTTAGGCGCGGAGCATTCGGGTCAGGAACTTGGGGATGGCTCATCAGCCGACGGCGTTAGCCCCGGCTATTGCACCGGAATCATGGCGAACGCGAATCGGCAAATTCTGATTTCAGAGGTTGACGAACTACTCACACCTTCCCCCAAACGAGAACACATTCCACGGGCCCTGCACAAACCAACACCCTTCAGTTTTGTTCCGACTCACCTTTGTTCGTTTCGTGACGAACTGTCACTGCCAATTTTGATTGATCGGGTTAACCTGTTAGCCTCCCCCGGTTGATCGGTGGGCTGGTAATCAGCGGCGACCTTTAGATTTGATCACGGCATCCATGGCGGAAAATTTCAACGCGTCTTCAGCAATTTCGAAACGGAGGCGGGTACTGCTTAGCGGCGTGATCCTGTTTCATTTTCTAGCCGTCGCGCTGCCCCCGCTAGCGTTTCAGACCACGACCGTCGACGGTCCTTCACCCCTGATTGATTTCTTGATTCGTCCTTTTCGTGGCTACGGCGAGTTCTTTCACCTCAATCGTGGTTATGCGTTCTTCGCACCCGATCCTGGCCCCAGTCATCTGATTCAGGCGGCAATCGTCCAGCCCGACGGAACGGTTCAAGAGCAGATGTTTCCGAACTTGGATGTGCAGTGGCCGCGGCTGCTATATCACCGTCACTTCATGCTCTCAGAGTTTTTGAACGAGAACTATTGGCCACCGGGACCGCCCGACGAGATGTTTCAAACCGATCGTATGGCGGCGGAGTACTGGCAGCAGCGACGCGGGCGTTATGAATTCATTCGGCAGTCGATGGTGGACCATTTAAAAGCCGTCAACGACGGTCGCGACGTAGCGATTCGTCGGATCGAGCACGGACTTCCCGCGCTAGCCGACTATTTGGCCGAACCGATCGAACTGACCGATGAACGGCTTTACAACTTGATGTTGGACCAACCGCTGTTCTCTGATCAAATCGCGCCTGCTGTGGGCAATCCCGATGCGAACATTGAAACCGAAGTCATCCCGGTGCCTCAGAATCAGCCCTCCGGTGAAACCGATCCCGAAGCTTCGCCTTCTCCGGTTCTTCAGCAGTCAGGCTCCCACAACCCCAATTCAGAGCGGCCGGAAACACCCTCGGCGCGGCCTCAGGGGGCACCCCAATGAGCACGCGCGAAACGGTCGAATCGCAATCTGGGCACGGTTCTTATCGTGAATCGTTAGCCAAGGGATGGGAAGTCTGGGAACGATTCTGGTTCACGCCTCGTCCTCCCCACCTGCTTTGCGCTATGCGGATCGCAGCCGGGGCGATGCTGTTCTATTGCCATCTCGTACTTGCCGGCAGCCTGCTCGAGTTCCTTGGCCCGGAAGCTTGGATCAACAACGAGATGGCGCGTCAGTTGCATGACGGAGCGTTTGGGACGCACGATTGGGCGCGCAGTTACCTGTGGCATCTTGAAAGCCCGACAGTATTAGCCGTCCATCATGGTTTCACGATGTTGGTGATGGCCGCGATGACGCTAGGATTGGCAACCCGAGTCGTCGTCCCCTTGGCGTTGTTTTTGCAGTTGATGTACTTGCATCGTTTGACCGGAGCGCTCTTCGGGCTCGACCAAATTGTGACCTACGTCACGTTGTATTTGGCGGTGGCTCCTTGCGGTGCCCGTTATTCGATCGATTCCATCGTAAGGAAACGGTTTGCCGGACGATTCGACGCGTCACCTCGGTTGCGGTGGTGGGTTCCCGATGCAACGCCCAGTGTGGCAGCAAACATCAGCACGCGACTACTGCAATTGCATTTATGTGTGATCTACTTATTCGGCGGGATGTCGAAAGCCCGTGGTGAAACTTGGTGGAACGGGCTCGCCGTTTGGTACGCCGTTTCCAACTACGAATACCAGTCGATTAACATGACATGGTTGTCGCGTTATCCCGCAGTGATCTCGGCCCTTTCGAACATCACGATGTTTTGGGAGGTGTTTTATTGCGCCTTGGTCTGGCCCAAGATCACACGTCCCTTCGTGATTTTAATCGCATTCATGGTTCATGGCGGAATCGCGTTGTTCCTTGGCATGATGACATTCGGATCAATGATGATCGTCGCCAATTGCATCTTTTTACCGCCAACCTGGTTCCTGACACGCGACGAATTGCTAGACATAGAAGACGTTGACGACGAGTTCGAAGTCGACGATCAACTGGCAGACGACGAAGCATTGGTGGCTTCCGAAAGCGAGCTCGATCGTCAATTGCGTGACCCCGGCCTATCTGCCGATGAGCGGTCTAGGTTGAGGAAGAAAAAGGAGAAGATTCGCGAAGCTGCCGAGCGTATCAATCGCCGTTATAAGGCATTGAAAAAACGCGAAGCTAAGTACGAAGCACGCGTCAGAAAACTGCGTCAGCGAGAGGCCAAGATTAAGGATCTTGTCGAAAAACGACGCGCAAAAAAACGCGACGCGCCGGATTCCGATGACAGCGATCGGCCCGCTTGAAGCTGCAAACCGGACGCATCGAATTGAGCGGCAAGGATTGGGGCATGCTCCCGATCAAGCCTGATTCGAATTCTAGATTACCGATGTTCTTCGGCCGCAATTACCGCAACATTCGCGTTGTAAACGTTTGCCGTGACTGCCGGATTGTGTTCGTTCTCCATTCAATGCCAAGCACCCGTAAAATGCGAAGCGGGCGGCAAGTTCCGGTGGCTAAAAATTGAGTATCGGGACGTTTGTCGATGGTATATTGACATCTGGTCTCACAGCCGTTCCCACCATTGATCCTCCCCGGAGCCAGATCGTTGAGTCGTATTGTCCCCCTTGGCAGCGTTGCCGTTTTTTGTCTCGTCTCACTCGTCGGCTTCGCCGCTGACGCCAACGCTCAGGAATCCCGCCGCCCAAACATTCTATTTGCCATCGCCGACGATTGGTCTTACGGTCACGCGAGTGCGTATGGCTGCTCGTGGGTAGAGACGCCAAGCTTTGATCGCATCGCGCGAGAAGGGTTGCTGTTTAACAATGCTTACACGCCGAATGCAAAGTGTGCTCCTTCACGAGCAATCATTCTGACCGGTCGCTATTCGTGGCAACTCGAACAGGCCGGTAACCACATGTGTTACTTTCCTGCAAAGTTCGGTGGGTTTGTCGAACGTTTGGCCGCCGATGGTTATCGGGCCGGATATACCGGAAAGGGGTGGGGACCCGGCATTGCCAACGACGCCAATGGCAACCGCCGCGAGATCACCGGAAAAGCGTATTCAAAACGCAAGGCAAAGCCGCCGGCAAAGATGATCTCCAATAACGATTACGCGGGCAACTTTGGTGACTTCCTGGGCGACGTTCCCGAAGGAAAACCATGGGTGTTCTGGTACGGGACCACCGAACCGCACCGTGGTTATGAATACGGCGCAGGCGTTCGACTTGGGAAAAAGACCAGTGACATCGATCGAGTGCCGAGTTACTGGCCTGACAATGAAACCGTTCGCAACGACATGCTTGACTACGCAATTGAGGTCGAGCACTACGACAATCACTTGGGCAAGATCCTTCGGCAGCTTGAACAGGCCGGGCAGCTCGATCAGACATTGATCGTTGCGACCAGTGACCACGGCATGCCCTTCCCACGCGCCAAGGGACAAGCGTATGACGAATCAAACCATATCCCGCTCGCGGTCCGATGGCCTGCTGCGATCAAGCATCCCGGTCGAGTCGTCGATGACTTCGTCGATTTCGCCGGACTCGCGCCCACGTTTTTGCGGGCCGCAAAAATCGAGACGGCGGGGCCGATTATGCAGCCAACCAGTGGCAAAGATTTCTTCGATATCTTTGCCGCATCCGGTCCCGTCGAAGGTCGCGATCATGTGCTCGTCGGCAAAGAGCGTCACGATATCGGGCGACCGGACCAAGGGGGCTATCCCATTCGAGGAATTCGCCAAGGCGATTGGCTGTATCTGAGAAACTTTGAAACCGATCGTTGGCCGGGCGGCAATCCAGAAACCGGATACCTCAATTGTGATGGCGGTCCGACCAAAACCGAAGTCCTCGAGCTTCGTCGTGCCGGAACCGCATCGACTTTTTGGCGTTTATGTTTTGGCAAACGTCCTCAAGAGGAACTTTACCACGTCGGCCGTGATCCCGATTGCGTCGATAACTTGGTCGGTAACTCAGATCACAGCGATCGGATCGCAAAAATGCGAGAGCAAATGCAATCCGAGCTAAAAGCTCATGGCGATCCGCGAATGTTTGGTCAGGGCAATGTCTTCGATCGTTACGAGTACACTTCACCGGCAACCGTTGACTTCTATGAGCGATACACCGCTGGCGAGAAACTCAAGGCCGGATGGGTTTCCCCCACCGACTTCGAACCCGAACCGTTGGACTAGAGTTTCTTTAGCCGTCGAGATTAGCCGAATGGCGTTAGCCACGGTTTCCGTGCTATAGCAATCTGCACGCAACAGCTGGGGGGCAATGTCCTTTCGCCTAGCAGTATCGCTTTCGCTCCGCAGTATCGCCTTTCGCCTAGCAGTATCGCTTTCGCTCCGCCGAAAGTAGCGCACCGTCAATCAATAACAAACTCTTCACAGCTCAGCAAACGACGCTAACTCACCGACAAGCCTCATTCAGTAGTCAATGCTGCTTCGTTCAACGTTAGATAGCCACGTGTTTCGGCGAGCGTCGCATCCGGCATCGCATCAAGATGTCCCAAGCCATCCACGGTGATGAAATGCTTGTCGTCGGACTGCAGTTGCTCGTGAAGTTGTCGGCCGTGTCGGTATGGAACGACGCGATCAATCGGCCCATGAATTTGAATGACCGTGCCTTGAAATTCTCGCAAGCGTTTTGCCGAATCAAACGAGTTGCGCATCAGTAATCGAACTGGGATAAACGGATAACGGCTTGCGGCGACACTGGCGGCCGAATCAAACGTTCGATCCAAGACCAATTTTTCAAGCGTCCGACGTTGTGCGACCGCCGCGGCGCATCCACCACCAAGGGACCGTCCAAAAACAATCAGCTGCTCGGGTTCGATTTGGAAGTGATCACAGGTCGCGTCGAAGGCTGAGATCGCGTCGGAAACGAGGTTCGCTTCCGAAGGAGTGATCGAGTCATCGACAAAGCTGCGATATTCGGCCGCGACCACGTTAGCATTCCAAGCGACGCTGAGTTGCTCTAGCCAGGGAATCTGTCGACTCGCGTAGGTCCCGTTGCCGTGAAAAAAAAGCACGGTGCGTTCGGCGTCAGGCCTCTCGATCAATTGTCCGACAATCGTTGTGCCGTCGGCCGCCGAGTAAGACCACGCGGTCGGCAGCGATTCGGCAGCCGGGGTAGCTTCGCGATAGGCCGCCGGAAACAGCAGACGAGTTTCCAGCAATACCATGGAGAAAAGGATCACCACATATCCAGCGAACAAACCGCGAGCGATCACGATCAGACGTCGCTTCCATTTCGGCCGTCCCTTGGTCATTGCAGCGTCGCTCCTCGCGATTCCTCTACACCACACCTTCCCCTACACCGTATCGGAGGCCGCCGAGGCTTTCGGATTCCTTTCTCTCCACACCGTAGCGGAAGCCGCCGAGGCTTTCAGGCGCCCCCTTTCGGGAAATCAAACCTGATACTTTCCCCATCGGATCACAAAAATCTGAAAACCTTTAAGCCCAATCTTCAGGCGACTCATCCTGCGGTGGTTCCTCTTTGGCCTCAGCATCTGAACGATCCGCCGGCAGCTTATTCGTTGGGGTGGCCTTATTCGCTGGGGTGGCCTTATTCGCTGGGGTGGCACTGACGCTTCCCGCCGATGCAGTCTCCTCGCCAGATGCCTCATCTTTGGCGGGTTCAAGCTCACGCAGGACTTCGGTCAGCTTCGCATCCAGGTCATCGAGTTGTTGCAACACATCGTCCTGGCGCCGTTCTAATTCACCCAGCAGGCCCCCGGGGGCAGCGTCACCATGGGAATCGTCGAGGTGGTGTGGAGGCACGGTCATCGAAGTCTAACCCGGGGCATCGCAGTCGGTACAATCGTTTTCACCGTTCCCATCGGTACGAATTGGCCGTGGTCACCGGCAGTCTTCGTCAAGCGGTGGGCTGCCGGGCGGAATCGTTTCCTGTCGTATCGGTTGCGTTGACTTTGCGGGCTAGGAGGTGCGGGGGATGTTGCTGAACCCCTCGACGGGTCGGGGAATGTCGATCGCGGCTCGGTGGAACTGCCGGCTAGATTGTCAGATTGGCTGTCGCGGCGGCAATTTCTGGCCGAAACACGGATAAAACCGGGTAAACGCAAAAAGATGCCCGTTGCGAGAGAGGTGGGTTGCCCGCTAAACTCCCGCGTTCTGTGATAGCGCCGTGCGCCTCCGTTGATGCGGGAGCGTGTTCGCTGGCGAATTTTCTTTCACGCAGAGGTCCCAACGATGAAAATGGAGAAACAATGGTCAAGTTGATGGTCCGCGACAGCGAAACAATTCAAGAGGCAGTACGAAGGTTCCGTAAATTGGTCGAACGCAGCGGAATTAAAAAAGAAATGCGTCGACGCGAGCACTATCAAAAGCCAAGCGAAATTCGTCGGCGCCAAAAGATCCAAGCCGAGCGACGCAACAAGCGAGCCCGGATGTTGGGCCGATAGCCTGCAAGCTTGACAGGACTTAGTGAAGGGCCACGGCGCCGTGCGAGCGGCGGAACCAGTTGGCTCGTCTGGCAAAGTTTTGTTGCAATCGAGTCGCAATCGAACTGACCGGTGGTAATTTGCTCCCGGAATTGATAAGAGCCGTGGTAATGGCCGTTTGGCTGATTCTGATTTTAGATGTTGGCGAACTCGGCGGCACCGTCTTGACCAAGTGTTAGGGCTCGGCCTATCAGTCGACGGGCATTTAACCCGGTTGTCGCAAGAGATCATCGCGAGTGTAATCGGCCGATGCTGATTGATCAGTGCGTGGAGTCACTATCCCGGGATGACACTGGGTGCCGATTAGGATTTGGTGGTGCATTTCTGGATAAGCGATGCGGTTCATCCAACGCTGATTGTGAGAAAGTTTTTTAGGCGTTTGTGGTGGTTGAACCACAGCAGTGTGATCGAGTTGCTGTTGGTCTAGAGCGCCGAACCACACGTTTTGGCGTATTTGATTGATTGGCTAGACAGGTCGGTGTCGAAGTAGAAAAAAGCCGTTGCGGCAAGTCGGTTCGGCAGCTATGTTCTGCGACCCACAAGAGAAGGGCGATTAGCTCAGTTGGTTTAGAGCACCTCGTTTACACCGAGGGGGTCGGGGGTTCGAGTCCCTCATCGCCCACTTCTGCGTGTGTTCTGCACGATGTTAACTCGTGGTACATCGCGACTAATTCTCCGGCTAGATCAACAGCTTGAATTCGGTTCATCGGCCGACGTGTGTTAGCCGCGGTTTTTGTACAGGATTCATGGCGAACGCCAATCGGCGTATCTAAACTCAGTCGACGTCAATGAAGCCTTGCCCGCCCGGCTGAGTGTGCCCGCAGGATTCTGGGGCATCGCCTGTGGGCCTGGAAGTCACCTGCGGAACCACTTCGCTAGTGTCGGCGTGTTCACGATGAGGTGTTGACTGGTGCCATGATCATCCAGCATGCCAGGGGCACGGGGTGGTGGCTATTCGGTAAATCAAATTTGCTCGGAGAGTCGCCCTGCACCTGGAGTAAAATCTGATTTGCGCATGGCGTAAGAAGCGGCGGTGTCGCTCAACTTTCAAACTGAGGGCGGGGCGAAACGAGTGATTTCTCGGGTTTGGGAGCGCTTTCAGTACCCTAGGGCTTGAAGCGGATTGCCCGATTCGCTCGTCATCACTCTGGATTGTCGATTCATGCTATAGCCTTCCCGTGGAATATATCGGATGTACCACGCGAGTCCGTGGGTTAGGAGAGCGGCGCTGCCTAGTTTTCTTGCGAGCAAAACGGCGGCCTAGTGAACGCTTGTGCCAAAATTTCAGCTAGCTAACAGCGACGTTCGCTAGTTGATCGTAGGCGTTTTTCGTACGCGGTACGACGACCATTGAAAGTTGGCAAAAGTGAAACCAACACCACGGTTGTGCGAGCATTGAGAAGCTACGCCCAGTCAGCTCACACATGACAAAAGTTGCACGTAACGATTGTTCACGGTACCATCGGGTGGTGAGAGATATTCCCCAGCCCGACCAAGGAGTATTGTCAATTATCCTTGGGAGGACCGGCAATAATTAGTTGTTCGTCTTGCTACTTCACGTTCGTTGGTTCATTCATCTTCGAGTGCGGATCAGATCCGACGCCTGCGTTGTGGCTGGTACTGGGCCCATTGCTTCGTGACGCGACCTCTGTTTCCTGGTGATCGCTCTTGATGTCACGGTTTGATAGATCATCGTCTCTTATCGGATGATAGCTTGGTGATTTGCAACGCGAATCGCATCCGTCATGCCGGATGACTCACCTAGGGGCCCATTGATTGGCAACGGAACACCAGTCGCCTATCGATCGCACCTGATGTTGCGGTTTGGTCGTCGCGCCTGTCCCGTCGCATAGACTCACGTACCGGCCCATCCAATGAAGACGAAACCTCTGTCGCTTGTTGATCGCAATCGTAGTCACGGTTTAACATCGTAATCCCACTTGACAATAAGGCCCATCACCAGGCAGCGATTGCTACAATGGTTCTGGCCCGTACAACTTCCAGCCGGCGGCAAACGCAGTCGGACGAACCATGTGATGAACGGGAGTCGCGGGCGCTGTTGTTTCCTGAGTTCACCATGTTTGGCCGCGACCCCGTTATCACCAACGTTCGCGATGCCATCCGACGCCCGGTGGTGTGGCCCACTGTTTCTCTGCGATCTCTAGAATCGCTAACGGTTCTTCGATGATCGATGGTTTTGTTCCGTGCTCAGAAGAAGCTCATCGCCTGTCGATGTTGCTTCAGATCGCAGACGGTTTGACAGATGGCGACTAACCAACGCCTGATGGGAGCGGCGCTTGGCACGCTACACTCCAATGTCGCCAATCGCTATGTCACGTGACCTCTGTTTCCTGGGATTCGCTTTGGGTGTCACGGAGCAATTGTTCGTATTGGATGCGAGGTTGTTCTTCGATTCACTTGATTTCACACACAAGCGGATGTGGACAACCGACGCCTGACGGGGATGCCGATTTCCTCTCATGCTTCCAATCGGTTACACTGGCAAGCAGCGACGATGCTTCATACTGTCGTCACGCCCGGGCTCGCGAACAATCGGATGCACACGGAGCAACGGAGTCGGGGGCCTTTGGGTTTTAGTTTCTACTCGATCGCCGTTGCCCGGTGATCCTAGCCGTTCGTCGTGCTACATCACGTTCGTTGGTTCATTCACCTTCGAGTGCGGATCAGATCCGACGCCTGTCGTTGAGGCTGGAACTGGGCCCATTGCTTCGCGACGCGACCTCTGTTTCCTGGTGATCGTTCTTGATGTCACGGTTTGATAGAGCATCTTCATCCAACCGGATGATGGCTTGGTGATTCGCAGCGCAAGTCACTTTCGTCCTACCGGAAGACTCGCGTAGGGGCCCATTGATTGGCTACGTGACATCAGTCGCCTATTGATCGCAACTGTTGTTGCGGTTTTGTTGTCACATCTGACTCATCGCACTGATTCACGTTCCGTCCTATCCATTGGCAACGCGACCTCTGTCGCCTGTTGATCGCAATCGTGGTCACGGTTTAACATCGTAATCCTGGCTGATGTTGACGCCCCATGTCATTCGAGCGATTGCTACAATTATTCTGGCCCGTCCAGCTTCCAGCCGGCGGAAAACGTAGCCTGACGAACCATGTGATGAACGGGAGTCGCGGGCGCTGCTGTTTCCTGAGTTCACGATGTTTGGCCGCGACCCCGTTATCACCAA
>NZ_VSZO01000068.1 GCF_008312935.1 Roseiconus lacunae
GCAACGTTGATTTAAGCGGCGTGACGCTTGCCGATCCTGATGGTGATTCGTTGACGTTAACGTTGACCGCCAGCGGCGGCGCATTGGCTGCGTCATCGGGTGGCGGCGTGACTGCCGGAGGCAGCGGCACGGGAACCCTGACACTGAGCGGTTCACCGAGCGACCTGAACACGTTCCTTGATACGCCGACCAATATTCAGTACACGGGGCCGAGCAATGTGTCGGGCGATAATGCGGAGACCATTGCGGTAAGCGTCAACGATGGTGGGGCCCCGGTGGGACTTGGCTCAGTCAACGTTGACATTACGAATGTTGCCGACCCGCCAAGTAATACTGGAACGTTGCCATCGGACATCACGGTGACCGAAGATGCGGCCAGCGACGTTGATTTAAGCGGCGTGACGCTGACCGATCCTGACGGTGATTCGTTGACGCTTACGCTGACCGCCAGCGGCGGCGTATTGGCAGCGTCATCGAGCGGCGGCGTGACTGCCGGAGGAAGTGGGACCGGAACCCTGACACTTTCAGGCTCGGCGTCAAACTTAAATGCATTTCTTGATACGTCATCGAATGTCCAATATACGGGCCCGAACAACGTTTCAGGGGATGATGCGGAGACAATTGCGGTAAGCGTCAACGATGGTGGGGCCCCGGTGGGGCTTGGCACAATCAACGTTGACATTACGAATGTTGCCGACCCGCCTAGCAACAGCGGTTCGCTGCCATCGGACATCACGGTGACCGAAGATGCGG
>NZ_VSZO01000069.1 GCF_008312935.1 Roseiconus lacunae
GTCCAACTTCCAGCCGGCGGCAAGCGTAGCCTGACGAACCATGTGATGAACGGGAGTCGCGGGCGCTGCTGTTTCCAGAGTTCACGATGTTTGGCCGCGACCCCGTTATCACCACCGTTCGTCGTGCTACATCAGGTTCGTTGGTTCATTCACCTTCGAGTGCGGATCAGATCCGACGCCTGTCGTCGCGACTGAAATCGGGCCCATCGCATGATGACGCGACCTCTGTTTCCTGGTGATCGCTCTTGATGTCACGGTTTGATAGAGCATCTTCTCCAACCGGATGGTGGCTTGGTGATTCGCAGCGCAAGTCACTTTCGTCGTACCGGATGACTCGCGTAGATGCCCATTGCTTGGCAGAGGAACATCAGTCGCCTATTGATCGCACCTGATGTCGCGGTTCGGTTGTCACTCCTGGCTTACCGTATTGATTCACGTACCGGCCCATCCATTGGCCACGGAACCTCTGTCGCCTGTTGATCGCATTGGTGATCACGGTTTGATATCGGAATCCCGCTTGACATTGACGCCCATCACCATGCAAGGATTGCTACAATAAATTACGACCGTCCAACTTCTAGCCGGCGGCAATCGTAGCCTGACGAACAAAGTGGTGCACCGCAGTCGGCGAGTTGGGTTTACATTTGTGTTTACATCACTCGCGCCGACGCGGTGACCACAATCGTTCGCGATGCCATCCGACGCCCGGTGGTGAGGCCCACTGTTTTTTGCGATCTCTAGAATCGCTAACGGTTCATCGATGATCAATGGTTTTGTTCCGTGCTCAGAAGAAGCCCATCGCCTATCGATGTTGCTTCAGATCGTAGACGGTTTGACAGATGGCGACTAGCCAACGCCTGATAGGAACGGATCTTGGCATACTGCACTCCAATGTCGCCAATCGTTATGTCACGTGACCTCTGTTTCCTGGGATTCGCTTCGAATATCGCGGGGCAGTTGATCGTATTGGATGCGAGGTTGTTCTTCGATTCACTTGATTTGACGCACAAGCGGATGCGGACAACCGACGCCTGACTGGGACGCCGGATGTCACTTCAGGTATTCAATCGGTTACACTGGCAAATGGCGACGGTGCTTCGTGCTGTCGTTGCGCGCGGGCTCGCGAACAATCGGATGCACACGGAGCAACGGAGTCGGGGGCCTTTGGGTTTTAGTTTTTACTTGATCGCCGTTGCCCGGTGATCCTAGCCGTTCGCCCAATCAAAATGTTGACACGACCCAACGACGGTGGCGGCACGACACTGGTCCTCGCTGACAGCGACGACCTAGCTTCCGTGCCCGAA
>NZ_VSZO01000070.1 GCF_008312935.1 Roseiconus lacunae
TCGCGAACAATCGGATGCACACGGAGCAACGGAGTCGGGGGCCTTTGGGTTTTAGTTTTTACTTGATCGCCGTTGCCCGGTGATCCTAGCCGTTATCTGGCTTAACCATTGGACATAGAAACCTCATTTGCTGAACTGCTCGACATCGCGAAGCAGATTGGTGCGGGCGTCATACCAGAGTATCGGAGCTCCGAGTCGTTCACTGTCGGTGCTTTTGATATTGCGTTCTCAAAACTACGCGATGGCGAGGCATTTGCACTGCTTTCGTATGCGTGCCGTGAATACCCGTCCGTTAAATCTGACTCGGCCCTGCTCCACGGATATCTGTTCATGATCACGGATTTGGCACACTGCACCAACACTACAGAAATACCTGACGCAATGAATTTGATCATCGACGAAAATCCGCTGGAAACCACTAGGCTTCAACGATGGTATCGAATCAATCCATCAGCAATGTGAATTGGCTGTCCCTGAGACCAACGCTACGATGATTGCGTTAGGGCGACGACTTGCACTCGAAATCGCCAGATAACAATACGATGCACACGGAGCCGCGGGCCGCGCGGGTTTTTCTGCTTGCAAGTCGATCGCCGCGGCCCGGTGATCGTTGACGTTCGTCTTGCTACTTCACGTTCGTTGGTTCATTCATCTTCGAGTGCGGATTTGATCCGACGCCTGTCGTTGTGGCTGGACTTGGGCCCATCGCGTCGTAACGCGACCTCTGTTTCCTGGTGATCGCTCTTGATGTCACGGTTTGATAGATCATCTTCTCCAACCGGATGGTGGCTTGGTGATCCGCAGCGCAAGTCACTTTCGTCGTGCCGGAAGACTCGCGTAGTGGCCCATTGCTTGGCAGAGGAACATCAGTCGCCTATTGATCGCTCTTGATGTCGCGGTTTGGTTGTCACTCCTGGCTTACCGTATTGATTCACGTACCGGCCCATCCATTGGCCACGGAACCTCTGTCGCCTGTTGATCGCATTGGTGGTCACGGTTTGATATCGTAATCCCGCTTGACATTGACGCCCATCACCATGCATCGATTGCTACAATAGTTCTGGGGCGTCCAACTTTCGACTGGCGGAGATCGTAGCCGGACGAACCATGTGATGAACGGAAGTCGCGGGCGCTGCTGTTTCCTGAGTTCACGATGTTTGGCCGCGACCCCGTTATCACCAACGTTCGTCGTGCTACTTCACGATCGTTGGTTCATTCACCTTCGAATGCGGATCAGATCCGACGCCTGTCGTTGTGGCTGGACTTGGGCCCATTGCTTGTTGATGCGACCTCGGTTTCCTGGTGATCGCTCTTGATGTCACGGTTTGATAGAGCATCTTCGCCAACCGGATGATGGATTGGTGATTCACAACGTAAGTTACTTTCGTCGTACCGGATGACTCGCATAGATGCCCATTGCTTGGCAGAGGAACATCAGTCGCCTAATGATCGCACCTGATGTTGCGGTTTTGTTGTCACTTCTGACTCATCGCACTGATTCACGTACCGTCCCATCCATTGGCAACGCGACCTCTGTCGCCTGTTGATCGCAATCGTAGTCACGGTTTAACATCGTAATCCCACTTGACAATATGGCCCATCACCACGCAGCGATTGCTACAATGGTTCTGGCCCGTCCAACTTCCAGCCGGCGGCAAACGTAGCCTGACGAACCATGTGATGAACGGGAGTCGCGGGCGCTGCTGTTTCCTGAGTTCACGATGTTTGGCCGCGACCCCGTTATCACCAACGTTCGCCGAATGAAGATCTAAACATGAGTGTCGTACGCGGATTCGCAATCACGATCGCTAGCGGTATTGCCTTCGCTTTGCTCGGTGCTGGGGCGGGTTTCTTTCTTGGTTCCGTCGCTCCGGATTACTACCGGACGGTCTTCCGGATGCCGCCTGATTTGTCGATTGACACTGCGCAAGCCGGGTTAGGACTTGGCGTGACACAAGGTCTTGTGGCCGGACTCGTAATCGGACTGGTCATCGTCATATCGGTTGCGTGGTACAATTCAAGGATCGGAGTATCTCCGACGGCACCAACCTCTGGTCGCGACCGGACGGCCTCACCAAAACAAGATCTCGGCGAACCAAGGGATGCACGCGAGTCGCCGAGTTGAGTTTTTTGAAGTGGTGCGTCGTTCGCGGCGACCGCGTGATCCCAACCGTTCGTCTTGCTACTTCACGTTCGTTGGTCCATTCATCTTCGAATGCGGATTAGATCCGACGCCTGCGTTGTGGCTGGTACTGGGCCCATTGCTTCGCGACGCGACCTCTGTTTCCTGTTGATCGCTCTTGATGTCACGGTTTGATAGATCCTCTTCTCCAATCGGATGATGGCTTGGTGATTTGCAACGCAAGTTACTTTCGTCGTGCCGGATGACTCGCGTAGTGGCCCATCGATTGGCAACGGAACAGTAGTCGCCTGTTGATCGCACCTGATGTTGCGGTTTGGCTGTCGCTCCTGGTTCACCGTATTGATTCACGTACCGTCCCATCCATTGGCAACGGACCCTCTGTCGCCTGTTGATCGCAATCGTGGT
>NZ_VSZO01000071.1 GCF_008312935.1 Roseiconus lacunae
GACGAGTCGCCGAGTTGCATTTATTGAAGTGGTTGATCTTTCGCGGCGACCGCGTGATCGCCAACGTTCGTCGCGCTACTTCACGTTCGTTGGTTCATTCACCTTCGAATGCGGATCAGATCCGACGCCTGTCGTTGTGGCTGGACTTGGGCCCATCGCGTCGTAACGCGACCTTTGTTTCCTGGGGATCGCTTTTGATGTCACGGGTTGATAGGTCATCTTGTCCAAACGGAATTTGGCTTGGTGATTCGCGGCGCAAGTCACTTTCGTCTTACAGGATGACTCACGTAGTGGCCCATCGATTGACAACGGAACAGTAGTCGCCTGTTGATCGCACCTGTTATAGCGGTTTGGCTGTTGCTCCTGGCTCAACCTACTGATTTACATACCGGCCCATCCAATACCGACGATACCTCTGTCGCTCGTTGATCGCTCTTGGTGTTACGGTTTGATGTCGGAATTCTGACTGATGTTGACGCTCCGGTCATTCTGGAATTGCTACAATGATTTTGCGCCGTCCAACTTTCAGCCGACGGCAACCGTAGGCATGACGAACCATGTGATGAACGGGAGTTGCGGCGCAGTTGATTGCTGAGTTCACGATGCTTGGCCGCAACCCCGTTATCACCAACGTTCGCCCACAAAAGAAATCTCGCTACATGTGGCCTTTCACCAGTAAGCGGAACGATGACTTCGCCGCATTGCTTGAAGGGACGCGGCTTACCCGGGAAACGCAGTGGTCCCGAGAGTATCAGCATCCCGATGGTACAAACGCATTGCTTGACTCACGATTCCGAGATAGATCGGCGACGATTTCGTACCATCAGCTTTCGACGGATTGGGCGTCGTGGTCCGACGCGGAAAAACTCGACTTTTGTCAATCCTTCTGTCATTACCGTGGACGCAACTTCGCGAAGATGTTGCGATTCATCGTTAACAACGGAAACGACTTGGTGTGGTCAACCATCGCGATGCCCGTCGCAATGACTTTGCCAACAAACGAAGCCGTGGCATTTCTTTGCGACCGTATCGAGAACTCAGAAATCGGCACCAGGGCGAACTACTTCCAGGGTTGTTGGATCACAAAATCAAACGACACGGTTCCAACACTCAACGACGCGATCAATCAGATTTGGCGGTCACCCGAACTGATGGTCCCGCATTCATTTTGCAATTGGGTGACTCATGATGCGATTTGGTGCATTGATGCACTTGTGCGTCTCGGCGAACCGAAGGAACAATTGCTGGATCACTACAATCAACTATCGCGGCATCCCACGATGGGTACACAGGCGGTAAAATGGCTGGCTGAACACTTCAACCAAGGATAGGGCGAACCATACGATGAACCGAAGTCGCGAAGTCGCGGAGTCGCCGTTTTTGACAATGGAAAATCAAACGCCGCGACTCGGTTATCGCGGCCGACTATGAAGTCCGAGTTGTGCAAGTGGCGGGGCCGCCGTTTTGTTGGTTTTGTTATTGCATGATCGATTGTTGGTTTGCGGTGTCTTCGTGAGTGAGCTTGTTCGGTAAGTGCTTAACGGTGCTCTGTCGTGACAGTGCGACAAGGATGAGGATTAAACGACTATTCGAGGTGTCAACGCAATTGAACTTCGTTGAGATCCACGCGCGGTGGACTGCGTTTCCTCAGTGGTCCTTGCACGGTTCAACGATCCAAGTTGGGTCATCTTGCCGTGTTGGATAGTGCTTGCCTGGAGGCTTCTTTGACGATGGACGTCAGTGAGCAGCAAGCTGACTTCCGGCGGTGTGGTGCATTCTTTAGGGCGACGTGTCCGAACCAGCTTGCCGTCAGGTGTGACTGACGGTTCCTTGATCGATGGTTCGGTGTCAACTTGTTTCGGCACTCACACACTCGGGTTGGTCTTCTCCTTGGTCGACTGTTCGGAGGGGTCTCGTCGAGACAACTTCGAAGCTCGTGATCGTGTTGTGATTGGCGGGTGGTTTGGGATGGGAAGGCGATAAGGTCCGATTCGTTACGACAGCATGCATGGGTTGCCAGGCAGCGATTCTGGTTGTCCTTGTCGCTTCATGATTGGCCATGCGGACGGGGCGGATTCGTTACGTCGATGTTGTTTGCGTCAGCTATGCGATACTCGCTTTCCCGACCGCTTGGCCTTCGTCCGACTCCTCGGCTTTGACTTGGTCGAAGCTGACTTTTGTTTCTGTTTGGAGGACTGTGGTTGGTGCCCTTTCTTAGTGACTTGACCAGAAGAGTTGGATGACCGTCGCG
>NZ_VSZO01000072.1 GCF_008312935.1 Roseiconus lacunae
ACGACGACGGCTGCAAGCAACAGGACCGATGCGAGTTTGACGATTGCATTTGACATGCGTCGTGTAGCCATTTCAGCAGATCAGCCGGGGAACGATTGTGATAACGGGGTTGCGGCCAAGCATCGTGAACGCAGGAATCAACTGCGCCGCAACTCCCGTTCATCACATGGTTCGTCGCTTTACGGTTGCCGCCGGCTGGAAGTTGGACGGCGCAAAAGCAATATAGCAATTCCAGAATGACGCGAGCATCAACATCAGTCAGAATTCCGATATCAAATCGTGACACCAAAAGCGTTTAACAAGCGACAGAGGTATCGTCGCCATTGGTTGAGCCGGTACGTGAGTCAATACGATTGGATGGGAGCGACAGCCGAGCCGCAACATCACGTGCGATCAATAGGCGACTGATGTCACGTTGCCAATCAATGCGTTCCTACGCGAGTCATCCAGTACGACGAATGTGACTTGCGTTGCAAATCACCAAGCCATCATCCGGATGAAGAAGATGATCTATCGAACCGCGACATCAAGAGCGATCAACAGGAAACAGAGGTCGCGTCAACAAACAGTGGGCCGACTGCAGTCACCTTATCCGGCTTGTGCGTTGATCAAAATTGAAAGATCGAAGAACCAACGAACGTGACCAAGCACGACGAACGTTGGTGATAACGGGGTCGCGGGCAAACATCGTGAACTCAGGAAACAGCAGCGCCCGCGACTCCCGTTCATCACATGGTTCGTCGAATTACGGTTGCCGCCAGCGTGGTGT
>NZ_VSZO01000073.1 GCF_008312935.1 Roseiconus lacunae
GCAATGGGCCGACTGCGGTTATCCTATCCGGCTTGTGCGTTGATCCGAACTTAAAGCTAGAAGAAACAACGAACGTGACCAAGCACGACGAACGTTGGCGATCACGCGGTCGCCGCGAGCGATCCTCCACTTCAAAATCCACGACTCGGCGACTCGTCGTGCATCGCATTGTTACCTGGTGTCTCCTGGTAGCTCTGAGAAAGCCAACCCACCGAACGAGCGTAGCAGCTGGACCAACTCATCGTCTCCTCCCAACTCAGCCCAGTCAAGATATGTCTTGTCAGCATCTTCGAGTGCATTCGGATCAGCGTTTCGTTGGAGTAGCAACCGTGCAGCATCCAGTTGACGCCATGAGCATGCGAATCCAAGCGGTCGTTCGTTCTGCTCGTTTGTCGCTTCGATTTCGGCCCCGTAGCCCAAAAGCAAATCCATGAGGGCGGTATCGCCGTCAGCGGCAGCCTGCATTAGCGGTGTGTTGGAACCAGCTCCCAGCCTGCAGTCAGCCGAGACTCCCCGATCGAGCAACCATCGAACAAGCGATGGCCGCGACCAGATGGCCGTAAAGAGAAGCAACGAATCGTCAGACTCAAGCAGCTGTGGCCGCTTCTTAAGGAGCCGATGTAATCGCTTTCGGCTTCCGCGTCGGATGTAGAATTCAGCCTTGTCGAAAACGCGTTGCCCCAAGTGTAAATCCTCAAAGCTTGATCCAGGTAACGTTACCCGTCACCGGGCCGGGAAAGTTGAGTGTCCATTCGTGAAACCTTGCAAGCCCGGCTCCGGTGCACGGGATGGTTCCCCGCTCTCTGGGTTCAAGTTCGTCGCTGACTTCACATTCCGATTGACGATAGCGTAGCGAACGCCGCAAACAACACATAGCTGGAGGCAGGCGACCCCAGTCCAGCCAAAACACTCTGCGATGAAGCGTCGCCCCGTAAACCAGTCAACCAGGGCCGCCGTAAGCATCAGTGCAGAGGTCAGGAGAAAAAGAGTCAGTGCAATCGTGGCCCACCGTCTTGCCGTGGGATTTGTCGGTGGAGTCTCAAACGCCTCCGCGGCGCGAATACGGGTTGCTGCAGAACCGGAGACGATGTCAGCGATCATTCCGAGCAAGAATGCGATCATGAATCTACGTTGAGGCTTCCAGCATTTCAGGCGGGGAACGTTGGTGATAACGGGGGCGCGGCCAAACATGGTGAACTCAGGAAACAACAGCGCCCGCGACTCCCGTTCATCACATGGTTCGTCAGGCTACGTTTTCCGCCGGTTGGAAGTTGGACGGGCCAGAATCATTGTAGCAATCGCTCGAATGACATGGGGCGTCAATGTCGAGCGGGATTTCGATATCAAACCGTGACACCAAGAGCGATTGACAGGCGACAGAGGTATCGTCGCCATTAGATGGGCCGGTTCGTGAATCAATACGGTGAAGCAGGAGTGACAAGAAAACCGCGACATCAGGTGCGATCAATAGGCGACTGATGTCACGCTGCCAATCAATGGGCCCCTACGTGAGTCATCCGGTACGACGAAAGTGACTTGCGCCGCGAATCACCAAGCAAAATTCCGTTTGGACAAGATGATCTATCAAACCGTGACACTAAGAGCGATCAATAGGAAACAGAGGTGACGTCACGAAGCAATGGGCCCCAATTCAGTCACGACGACAGGCGTCGGATCTAATCCGTATTCGAAGGTGAATGAACCAACGAACGTGAAGTAGCACGACGAACGGTGACGATCACGTGGTCGCCGCGGTTGACGAACCACTCCAACAACCTCAACGCGGCGACTCACGTGCATCGATTGGTTCGTCGGTTTACGGTTGCCGCCAGCGTGGTGTTGGACGGTCGTGATTCATTGTAGCGATGGTTGAATGCCGTGGGGCAATCCATCAGCCTGGGGCGGGAACAGCATAGTGTGTGCGAACCGAAGTACCGAAGTCGGCGGTTGACCGATCGTTAGGCCGTTATCGAGTGTTGGGGCCAATCGAAGACTCCACCGCGACAACGCAACGGGCGCACAGGAGTCAGAACCATTGTTGGCAGTTGTTAGCTGTTGAGAACATTTACCAAACCGTGACATCAAAAGCGATCAACGGGAAACAGAGGTCGCGTCAGCAAGCAATGGGCCGAATGCAGTCACCATATCCGGCTTGTGCGCTGTTCCGAATTCGAAGATCGATAAACCGACAACCGTCACCAAGCACGACGAACGGCTAGGATCACCGGGCAACGGCGATCAAGTAAAAACTAAAACCCAAAGGCCCCCGACTCCGTTGCTCCGTGTGCATC
>NZ_VSZO01000074.1 GCF_008312935.1 Roseiconus lacunae
GCCGGACGAACCATGTGATGAACGGGAGTCGCGGGCGCTGCTGTTTCCTGAGTTCACGATGTTTGGCCGCGACCCCGTTATCACCAACGTTCTGCCATTGAGGAATCCGTTGCTGCAGCATGAGAATTCGCCGCCGAGTTCACGCACCTTTCTCGTTTGGGATTCAGGCGTTGCTGGCATTGGTTGCCGGCTCTGCTTTCATGATGTGGTGCGGTGCGTTTGGTGCTTTGATCGCCATCGCCTGCATCGTCGCGCACTACGCTTTACTTGCCTCCGTATCGATCTTTGTCGCACATTTATCGGACACGCCCAAATCGCCTGCCTATTGCAATTGGCAATTTGAAAATCCCGATGATGGCAATGTGCTTCGCCTCACCGTCACTACGTTTCTCGTATTTCATTACGTCTGCAAATTTTTTTGGCTGATGGTGATGCTGCCGACCGGTTTCCCGACAATCTGGCACACACCATCGTTCGGGCCCCTCACGCTCGCCCAGGTCGACCACCTTTGTCTCGCCGCGTTCTCGTTGCTGCTTGTGACATCATTCCTGTCACGTGCATACGCCGATGCTCGATTCTCACGTCGCGTTTGCTTCGAGACATCCACGCTGCTAACCTTTCTTGCTGCATCCCAGTTCACCGTTCCACCATGAACGACGGAAGGCAGAACCAACGGATGCACGACGAGCCGCGGAGTCGAGGTTTTTGGAGTGGTGAATCGTTCGCCGCGGCCGCGTGATCCTGGACGTTCGTCGTGTTTGGTCACGATGGTCTGTTCTTCTAGCTTTCAATTTTGATCAACGCACAAGCCGGATATGGTGACTGCAGTCGGCCCATCGTTTGTTGACGCGACCTCTGTTTCCTGTTGATCGCTCTTGATGTCGTGGTTTGGTAAACGTTTCCAACACCCAACAATCGCCAACAATGGTTCGTGATCCTGTACGCCTATTGCGTTGTCGCGGTGGAGTCTCCGAATGACCCCAACACTCGATCATGCCTCTCGATCGGATGTCACTTGAATCCGGTACCACGGTTCGCACACACTATTCTAGTCCCGATCCAGACTGATTGATCGCCCCACGTCAACCTGCGATCGCTACAATAGATTAGGACTGTCCAGCTTCATGGTGGCGACAACCGTAAATCGACGAACCAAGTGGTGCACCACAGTCGGCGAGTTGGGTTTACATTTGAGTTCACGGCACCCGCGCCGACGTGGTGACCACCACCGTTCCCCGACTGAAGGATCGTGAACAACAAAGTCGCAACAGAATTGATCGCACGACTACGACGGGCAACCGGGATGCCACTGCTTGCCGCGCGGGAAGCGTTGTCGCAATTTCCGCCCGATCAGCAAATCACAATGGTCGCCACCGCGGAACAAGACGATTCGGGAATGCTTCGCGACCCAATTGAACAAGATCCCATCGCGGGGCCAATCATTAGCTCTGTATTGAAATCTGTCGCGTTGCGCGTTCGTCGGGAACATGAACAGCGGATGGATGACTTGCGAAAGACGTCACCAGACATGGCGGACTTTCTATCCTCCGGTCGCGGTTTGTGTCATCGCATTTGGCACGATGCCAAACAAGAGCTAGAATCCGATCACCAAATCAATTGGCGTAGCCCGGCTGAAATGAATCCACAATGTGCATTTGACTAACGTTGACGGCACATCGCAATCTGCGGGGAACAATCGCGTGCACCGGAGTACGCGAGTCAGGCGGTTTTGAAATTGAGAATCTTTCGCGCGTACCCGGTGACGTGTGCCGTTCGTCGTGCTACTTCACGATCGTTGGTTCATTCACCTTCGAATGCGGATCAGATCCGACGCCTGTCTTTGTGGCTGGAGCTGGGCCCATTGCTTCGTGACGCGACCTCTGTTTCCTGGTGATCGCTCTTGATGTCACGGGTTGATAGGTCATCTTGTCCAAACGGAATTTGGCTTGGTGATTCGCGGCGCAAGTCACTTTCGTCTTACAGGATGACTCACGTAGTGGCCCATCGATTGACAACGGAACAGTAGTCGCCTGTTGATCGCACCTGTTATAGCGGTTTGGCTGTTGCTCCTGGCTCAACCTACTGATTTACATACCGGCCCATCCAATACCGACGATACCTCTGTCGCTCGTTGATCGCTCTTGGTGTTACGGTTTGATGTCGGAATTCTGACTGATGTTGACGCTCCGGTCATTCTGGAATTGCTACAATGATTTTGCGCCGTCCAACTTTCAGCCGACGGCAACCGTAGGCATGACGAACCATGTGATGAACGGGAGTTGCGGCGCAGTTGATTGCTGAGTTCACGATGCTTGGCCGCAACCCCGTTATCACCAACGTTCGTCGTGCCTGGTCACGATGGTCTGTTCTTCTAGCTTTGAATTCAGCTTAACGCACACGCCAGATATGGTGACC
>NZ_VSZO01000075.1 GCF_008312935.1 Roseiconus lacunae
GATCAACGCACAAGCCGGATATGGTGACTGCAGTCGGCCCATCGTTTGTTGACGCGACCTCTGTTTCCTGTTGATCGCTCTTGATGTCGTGGTTTGGTAAACGTTTCCAACACCCAACAATCACCAATAATGGATCGTGATTCTGTGCGCCCGTTGCGTTGTCGCGGTGGAGTCTTCGGATGCCCTAACACTCGGTCGCAGCCAAGCGATCGGCCAACCGCCGATTCCGGTACCACGGTTCGCACACACGATGCTGTTTCCGACGCAGACTGATGGATCGCCCCATGCTGTTTAGCGATTGTTACAATGAATTACGTCCGTCCAACTCCATACCGGCGACAACCGTAAATCGACGAACCAATCGATGCACGTGAGCCGCCGAGTTG
>NZ_VSZO01000076.1 GCF_008312935.1 Roseiconus lacunae
CGTAAGGTGCCACCCACCTATTAGCGATCGGTTGATTGGTGGATGCGTGGACGGATCGGTGACCGACACAGATTGACTGTGAAACGTCTCTGGCGTGGACACGACCATCAAGTGGAACACCGAGTGGAAAGATGGACTCCATCAATGCCCGGATACCGGTAGCAACGGCGTTCACCTGGCAGGCATTTGATTGTCCCGCCGTTGACGTTGGATTGAGGGTGGTTCTACAGTCAGACGTTCTGCATGCTGGGTAGCATCGATCTATCATTCCAACATTGAAAATCAACGTGCGTTTCGGCAACACGTCCGAGGCAAAGATTCGTAAGAACCTTCGGGCCTCCGCCGCCGATGGTGCCGCTTTCGGCGGCATGGTGGGAATCGGCGAGACTTATCTGGCTGCTTTCGCCCTCGCGGTCGGCATGAGCGAGTTGACTGCGGGGATGGTTGCTAGTTTACCCATGTTAGCCGGCGG
>NZ_VSZO01000077.1 GCF_008312935.1 Roseiconus lacunae
ACCCCGTTATCACCAACGTTCGTCGTGCTTGGTCACGCTGGTTGGTTCTTCTAGCTTTGAGTTCGGAACAACGCACAAGCCGGATATGGTGACTGCAGTTGGCCCATTGTTTGTTGACGCGACCTCTGTTTCCTGGTGATCGCTCTTGATGTCACGGGTTGATAGATCATCGTCTCCAATCGGATGATGCCTTGGCGATTCGCAACGCAAGTCATTTTCGTTTTGCCGGATGACTCGCGTAGCGGCCCATCGATTGACAACGGAACAGTAGTCACCTGTTGATCGCAACTGATGTTGCGGTTTGGTAAACGTTTCCAACATCCAACAATCGCTAACGTCGGTTCGTGATCCTATACGCCCATTGCGTTGTCGCAGTGGAGTCTTCGGATGCCCTAACATTCGGTAGCAGCCAAGCGATCGGCAAACCGCCGACTCCAGTACCACGGTTCGCACACACTATCCTGATCCCGATCTAGACTGATGGATTGCCCCACGGCATTCAACCGTCGCTACAATGAGTAACGACCGTCCAACACCACGCCGGCGGCAACCGTAAAGCGACGAACCAATCGATGCACGTGAGTCGCCGCGTTGAGGTTGTTGGAGTGGTTCGTCAACCGCGGCGACCACGTGATC
>NZ_VSZO01000078.1 GCF_008312935.1 Roseiconus lacunae
GCAATGGGCCGACTGCGGTCATCCTATCCGGCTTGTGCGTTGATCCGAACTTAAAGCTAGAAGAAACAACGAACGTGACCAAGCACGACGAACGTTGGTGATAACGGGGTTGCGGCCAAAGACCGTGAACGCAGGAGTCAACTGCGCCCGCAACTCCCGTTCATCACATGGTTCGTCGATTTACGGTTGCCGCCGGCGTGAAGTTGGACGGTCTTGGTTCATTGTAGCGACCGCTCAATGATGTGGGACAATCCATCAGTCTGAGGCGGGATCACGATAGCGTGTACGAACCGTGGTACCGGAGTCAAGCAAGATCCGATCGATAGACATGATCGAGTGTTGGGGTCATTCGGAGACTCCGCCGTTAAAATGAAATGGGCGTACAGGATCACGAACCATTGTCGGCGATTGTTGGGAGTTGGAAACGTTTACCAAACCGTGGCATCAAAAGCGATCAACAGGAAACAGAGGTCACGTCAACAAGCAATGGGCCGACTGCGGTCATCCTATCCGGCTTGTGCATTGATCCGAACTTAAAGCTAGAAGAAACAACGAACGTGACCAAGCACGACGAACCGTCACGCGTCACCGGGTACGCGCGAAAGATTTTCCATGTCAAACCGCTGGACTCGCGTACTCCGGTGCACGCGATTGTTCTGTCGTCTTTCAGCCCGCCAATCAAGCCACCGGTTACGGTTTCAGTGCGTTCGCACCAAGCTCGGACATCTTCTTCGGATTCATCAGCTGTACCGTTAACATTTTCATGTCTATGTCGTCGTTCGACATGTCCATTCTCGCGATCATTAAAGTGTCTCCATTGGGATGGGTGTACATTTTCTGGTCAACAGCAGTCATGTTGAAGCCCATCTTCGCTTGCATTTCCTTTTCTGCCTCACCCATGCCGTTTGTCGGCGTGTCACCGCCGGGCGTAAATCCAGCTGTCTTCGCGATTGGTTCGATGATGTCAACGACCGTCTTGATGGGGCCATCATATTGATACGAAGCAGAATTCATCGCGTCCATCTGCATCGCTTGAAACCGTTTGCCGATCGCATCGTCGATCGCAGTTAGCAGCGCGTCAAAATCGAGACTTTCGGATGGAGCTTCACTGCTTGTAGCAGTCGTGTTCGCCGACGTTACGGAGTCCGTTTCGGAGCGGCAACCACCCGCAACAATGACGGTAAGCAGCAGAAGGCAAAGCAGCAAGCGTGACATGATTAACATCGGTTCCATGGCGGTGTGCAAGTTACATGAGACAGAACGTTGGTGATAACGGGGTCGCGGCCAAACATCACGAACTCAGGAAACAGCAGCGCCCGCGACTCCCGTTCATCACATGGTTCGTCAGGCTACGTTTGCCGCCGGCTGGAAGCTGGACGGACCAGAACCATTGTAGCAATCGCTGCGTGGTGATGGGCCTTATTGTCAAGCGGGATTACGATGTTAAACCGTGACCACGATTGCGATCAACAGGCGACAGAGGGTCCGTTGCCAATGGATGGGACGGTACGTGAATCAATACGGTAAGCAGGGAGTGACAACAAAACCGCGACATCAGGTGCGATCAATAGGCGACTGATGTCACGTTGCCAATCAATGGGCCCCTACGTGAGTCATCCGGCACGACGGACACGATTCGCGTTGCGAATCACCAAGCCATCACCCGATAAGAGACGATGATCTATCAAACCGTGACATCAAGAGCGATCACCAGGAAACAGAGGTCGCGGTACGACGCGATGGGCCCAAGTCCAGCCACAACGACAGGCGTCGGATCAAATCCGCATTCGAAGGTGAATGAACCAACGAACGTGAAGTAGCACGACGAACGGTACGAATCACATGGCGACGGCGAACGACGTGACCGCAGCATACAACATGACCCCGTCGCTCATGTGCATTCGCTGGTTCGCCGCCTGTCTTCAAGAACTTCGATCTAAGGTTGAAGAGCCGTCCCGACTGCGATTCCGATTAACAGCATAATTGTCGCGTATAGGTATCTCGTCTTCCAGACAAGCAATCCGCTTGCAGTACAAAACGAACCAAAACTGAGATACATGATGCATACTGACCAGTATCCCGGTGCTACTGAAACGTAACCTTCAGTCAAGAAAGGGAACGCAGGTAGTACAGCGAACAGAAGCCCAAACGCGAATGACAACGCCCCTACGATTCCGATCAGGAAAGCGGGGAGCAGTCGAAAGCGGAACAACGGTGAGGTTGGCCCGTCATCAGTGTATGTGGGCGAGTATGGGTTATTGTCTAAATCCACGGATTCAGCAGCAGAGGCTAGTAACGTCGAGTCGGCGAACGGTGACGATCACGTGGCCGCCGCGAACGACTCACCACTTCAGTGAACCCAATTCGGCGGCTCACGTGCATCGAATTGTTCGTCGATTTAC